>DERZ01000058.1:30036-55383 GCA_002361155.1 Porphyromonadaceae bacterium UBA3327
GGTAGAGCATCAGCTTCCCAAGCTGAGGGTCGCGGGTTCGAGTCCCGTTTATCGCTCTTGATTGAAAGCCGCTGAAAGTAATTTAAAATTACTTTCAGCGGCTTTTCTTAAAAGGCACTCCGAGGCTCTCTTATTTGACAATCGGAATTACAATTGTGTTTTTGTTGCGGAGCCGTCGGGGTGGCGCAGTATGTAGATGCCCGGGCTGGCGGGTGCAGTCACCCGGCGGCCTGAGAGGTCGTATAGTTCAGCTTCATCCGTGTTTTTTTCTGTCCCAACTGATTCGATTCCTGAAGGTACTTCCGGGAGAGTTCCCTCTATCGAGGAGAATTTATTCCAGGGAGTCCTTGAACGGTATTTTTCTTCGCAGAAGCGCGGTACGGCGAGAGTGGCATTGGAGTAGGCGGCATTACTGAATGTGGATGAGTATGCTACGGGACATTCGGTCGTGGCGCAGCTTACAGTTTCCACCGCTTCGCAGCCTGCGAAGGCCGATTCTGGAAGTGCCGGGGCAGTGGTGCCGATATTGATGGAGGTAAGTGTAGGCTTGTAGGCGAAAGGCATCAGTCTGGCGTCGGAGGATGTGCAGGTGAAGGGCCGGTTGATATTGAGGGTGACGATTTTTGCCACCGGGTCATCGTAAGTACCGAGATATTGGGTCTGCCCGAACACATCTGTATCGAAAGATAAAGGTGATCCACCCTCCTCAATCGTAACCTCGGCGAGTTTGTTGCAATAGCTGAAGGCTTCGCGTCCGACAGTTTCCACAGAGGCCGGGATGCTGACCGAGGTAAGAGCTCCAAGTCCGGCAAAAGACATCACCCCGATAGACCGGACCGTTGATCCGATAGTGAGCGACGTCACCCGCGCGCAGTAATTGAAAGCCTCATCATGGATTATCTCAACTCCGTCGGGAATCACGATTTCCTCCAGCCAGGGACACCCCGAGAATGTTTCCCGCTGTATTTCGCGAAGACCGGAACTTATGGTAAGGTGTTCGAGATAGTTGCAGGCGTACATCGCTCTCGACTCCATTTCAGTCACACTGTTCGGGATTGCCACCACCTTAAGTCCCAGACAACGCGAGAGTGCCTGACTGCGGATCATGGTGACGCTTTCCGGAATGGAGATCGAGGTCATCGGAATGTTGAGGTAGAAGGCATCGGTCCCGATGGCGGTCACCCGGTATTCATTATCTCCGTTCATTACTGTCGATGGTATCACAACGTCACCCGACGCATTGACATTGCTGCCCACTTCACAAGTCTTTTCATCTTCGGAAAGCACAGTGTAATTCAGACCCATATATGAAAATGTGTCGCCGTTGTCAGCATATAATCCCAATGCCGTGCAAGCCGAAACAAGAACTGTGGTCACTAATTTTTTCATATAGATACAATTTAATGTTATAATACCGCGGTTCAGGCCCTGTCAAGTCCGACAAGCAGGGACAGGAATGCGATCCATACGCAAAATTAAAGAAAAGAATCGGTAATTGCAAGAGACCTCTCGATGCATATCCCGCCTCATGGCCAATATCATCCGCGAATCTGATTAAAAAATTTTGTAGACAGAAGAGAAACCGTTATATTTGCAAATGTATATATGGTATGGAGTCCATTCCGATATGGACTCATAACCTTTCGATTCACTACTCATCAACTCGCAAGATATGGAAATTGAACTTTGGCTTATATGGCTGATATTGGCGGTGGTGATGCTCATTGTGGAGGTAGCCACACTCACGATGTGGTCGCTCTGTCTGGCGGCCGGATGTATTGTCTCGATGGTCTGTGCCTTGTGCGGTGCCGGGATGTCCATTCAGCTTGTGGCGCTTCCTGCAGGTAGTGTTATAGCTTATCTGTTGCTTGTGCCGTTGTTCCGGCGCAAGAAAACGTTTGTGCAGAAGAGCGATGAAAACTCTCGCACAGGAATGGATGCGTTGCTGGGCCGTCGTGCGGTGGTAACCAAGGAAATCCGTCCCGGTGAGCTTGGCCGAGCCCGCATCGACGGCGACAACTGGCAGGTGAGGGCGCCGGGAATTGAGGAGACGCTGCCACGCGGCGCGGATGTGTCGGTAACCGGTTACGAGAGCATCATCCTTGAAGTGAAACCGGTACGTGGATAAAAGCGCAAGTAGTAAACTTGAATTTAAACAATAAATAATATGACAGGTATAATAATTTTTGCGATAGTGGCCGTTGTTCTGGCCATAGTGATCATATCCGCCGGAATCAAGGTGGTGCCTCAATCGGAGACGCGGGTGATAGAGCGTCTCGGCCGTTTCCACAGTGTGCTTTCGCCCGGTCTGAACTTCATAATCCCCTTTGTGGATCGTCCCAAGACAATCTACACCCGCAAGGTCGAGCGTCTTGCCACCGGCCATTATATGGCGCACACCGTGGCCACCACAGTGATCGACCTCCGCGAACAGGTCTACGACTTCCCCTCGCAGCAGGTGATCACCCGCGACAACGTCAGCACCGGGATCAATGCTCTCCTCTATTTTCAGATCACCGATCCCAAGAAGGCCGTCTATGAGATAGACAATCTGCCGAACGCAATCGAGAAACTCACCCAGACATCGCTTCGAAACGTGATCGGCGAGCTCGAACTTGATGAGACACTTACTTCGCGTGATACCATCAACTCCAAACTCCAGGTGATCCTTGACGAGGCCACCAACAAGTGGGGCGTCAAAGTGAACCGCGTGGAGCTGCAGGACATCACTCCCCCCGAGAGCGTGCGGGTGGCCATGGAGAAGCAGATGCAGGCCGAGCGTAACCGCCGTGCCGAGATTCTGAACGCCGAGGGAGAGAAGCAGTCGTTGATTCTGCGTTCCGAGGGAGAGAAAACCTCCAAGATCAACCAGGCCGAGGCTGTGAAACAGACTGAGATTCTGCGTGCCGAAGGTGAGGCCAGGGCCATCATCCTCAACGCGCAGGCCGAAGCCGATGCCATCTTGCAGGTGGCTAAGGCCGTGGCGCAGTCCAAGACGGACCCCGCAACCTACATGCTTGCCGTGAAATACATCGAGACCCTCAAGGAGATGACCAAGAGCAACGACGCCCGCACAGTCTACATCCCATACGAAGCCTCCTCGGTCCTCTCCTCCATCGGCTCCATCAAAGACTTGTTCCAGAAATAAAGACTGTCTCTAAAATAAATCTATAAAGTTGCCCGGAATGGCCCTCATGCGCCCTTCCGGGCTGTTTTCGTGTTGCAGACTTCGCGAAAATTGACTAACTTTGTGAAATAATAGCAAATCATAGGGGAAATCGAAAGAAACGGGACATAATTTGTTATTAAGTCAATGGGCGACTATATATTAAATGCCCATACTATAAATAAAAACTGACTAATAAGAATACCCAATGGACAAATCTGATCCCTCTATTGATAAAGATATGGAAATGAATGCCGAAGGCAGAGAGCCTCAGACGAAAGCCCCGAAAGTGATTTCCGTGGCGACAATCAAATCATATTCGGACGCTCCCGAATTCATCCCGGAGGAAGAGCCGGCTTCTGAAATAATACCCTCTACTGAAACAGAACCGGTGGAAGTCGCTCCGGCAGAGACCTTGTCTGCGGAGCTGGCGCCTGAATCAAAATCTGGAGAACCGGAAGCAGAGCCGACGGTCGAGATTCCACATCTTGATATTCCGGTTGATATTCCGGCGGTGGCTGCCGACAGCCGATCGTTTGCCGACCTTGGGGTGGCTCCGCATCTGCTCCGGGCCATAGAGGAACTCGGCTTCCTCCATCCGATGCCTATTCAGGAAATGGTGATACCCCATCTGCTGTCGAAAGAGGGGGATGTCATAGGACTGGCTCAGACCGGTACAGGCAAGACCGCGGCTTTCGGTCTGCCTCTGCTGCAGCGTATCCGCGTAAGCGACCGCCATCCCCAGGCGCTGATCATAGCACCTACCCGAGAGCTTTGCCTTCAGATCGCAGGCGATCTCGCGGATTTCTCCAAATATGAGGAAAACCTCAAGATTCTGCCTGTCTACGGCGGCTCGAGCATAGAGAGCCAGATCCGGACCCTCCAGAAGGGCGTGCATGTGATCGTGGCTACTCCGGGGCGCCTTATCGACCTGATCAAGCGCGGAGTGGTGAAACTCGCCGATGTGCATACCGTGATTCTCGACGAGGCGGATGAGATGCTCAACATGGGATTTCTTGATGACATCGATGAAATTCTGTCGCATGTTCCCGAGAACCGCAAGATGTTGATGTTCTCGGCCACTATGCCCCGTGAAATTGCCGGAATCGCTAAAAAATACATGCGCGAACCCGTGGAGTTCGTGGCCGGCAACCGCAACGAAGGCACAAAAAATGTCCGTCACATCTACTATATGGTGAAGGCACACGACAAGTACCTTGCTCTCAAGAGGGTTGCGGACAACAGTCCCGATATCTACGGCATCATCTTCTGCCGCACTAAAAAAGAGACGCAGGAGATAGCTGACAAACTGATAGGCGACGGGTATAACGCCGACTGTCTGCACGGCGATCTCTCCCAGGCACAGCGTGACCTGGCGATGAAAAAGTTCCGCGACCATGTGACGCAGCTTCTCGTAGCCACCGACGTGGCGGCTCGCGGGCTTGATGTCGATGACCTTTCCCATGTGATCAACTTCGGGCTTCCGGAGGATGTGTCGGTCTATACCCACCGTTCCGGCCGTACGGGCCGTGCCAACAAGACCGGTGTTTCCATCGCGATAATCCACAGTCGGGAGAGAAGCAAGATCCGCCAGATAGAGAAGATTCTCGGTCGGGAATTCGAGTATCGCAAGGTGCCGACGCCGGAACATATCATAGAAAAGCAACTGTACAACCTCGCCGACCGTCTCGAACGCGTGGAGGTCAACGAATCGGAAATATCCAAGTACATTCCCGGCGTGCGCAAGAAACTGGAATGGCTTTCGGAGGAGGACCTTCTCAAGCGTGTGCTTTCGCTGGAATTCAACCGTCTTCTCACCTACTATCAGAATATGCCCGACATAGATCTTGACGAGAAGGATAAGAAAGAGAAGCGCGACCGCAAAGGTGAAAGAGGTGAGAAAGGGGAAGGACGTGGCAAGCGCGGCGACCGCAAGGACAAGGACCGCAGAAAAGGGGAGGACGGCTACGAGCGGTTGATGGTGAACATCGGCAAGTCGGCGGGTTTCTTTCCCGGCAACCTTATGGAGCTGGTAAACAAGAACGTTGCCGGCCCGAAGCCCGAGATCGGACGCATTGACCTCATGCCTGGCTATACACTCTTCGATGTCCGCAAGGGCGACTCGAAGCGAGTGCTCGACGCACTGCGTCATGCTGAGTTCTTCGGCGACAGGATTCATGCCGAAGTTGCAGAGGAGGGCCGCGATTATGCCTCTATTGGTGCCGGCAAATCCCGCTATTCGGGTAAGAAAGGGAAGTTTGCCGGAAAGGAGAAGAGAGAAGGCAAGAAAAAGGATAAAGGCGAAAAGAAGGATAAGAAAGAAAAAAAGGAGAGAAAGCCGAAAGGGGATAAGAATGAATTCTCCAAGCCCAAATATAATGGCAATTACGATATATTCATAAATAAATAACGGATGCAGGAGAAAATCTTGAAAAGAACAATGGTGCGGATCCGCGTGATTGTCTCGGTATTGCTGCTCCTCGCCTCAGGCGCTTTCTCAACGAATGTAGAAGCCGATACGAGAGATACAGTCCTGACTCCCGCGGAGCGCGCATTGGTCGACATGCCGTCGGATGTGCTCGACATCGTTCCGGTTTCGGCAAGACTTGACATGATAGATTATCTCCGGGCAGACACTCTCCGGTATGTCCCCAACGCGATGAACGGCCTGTCAAGGCTGCTTCCGCCGGTTACCGACTCGTTTGTCGAGATGGAGGTAACGCCGGTAAGTACCGTGCAGATCAAGATTCTTCCGGAAGGCGGGGATGGCAAAACCTACATTGTCGGCGTAAGTTACACTGTAGGCGATACCATACAGGCGAAGGACAGCGAGCTTTTGTTCTTCACCTCTGATATGAAACCTCTGGACAGAAACCGTCTGATAAGGATTGCGAGTATGGAAGACTTCCTCACCCCGGGTCTTGTAAGAAAGGAACGGGAGGAACTGTTGTCTCTCGTGCCGTTTCCGGCTGTGGAATACAGATTCTCACCCGACGGCGCAGAGTTGCGCGCACGTCTTACTGTCGACAGATTTATGAGCCTGGAGGATTATGACCGTCTCAGACCACATCTTGTGGCGGAGCGGGTATTCCGCTGGAACGGAAAGAAATACGTAATGGAGAAAAACAAGTAAGAAGACCAGAACAAGACAGACAATATAACATGGAACGCAAAGTACGAGTTAGATTTGCACCGTCACCCACCGGACCGCTTCATATCGGTGGAGTGCGTACGGCTCTTTATAATTACATCTTCGCCCGCAAGCATGGCGGCGACATGATTCTTCGAATCGAGGACACCGACAGCCGCCGTTTTGTACCCGGAGCCGAGGAATATATCAACGAGGCACTTGCGTGGCTCGGAATCGGCATTGACGAAGGTGTGCGCGAGGGCGGGGCCTTCGGACCTTATAAACAGAGTGAGCGCCGCGACATCTATCGTGAGCATACGAAACGTCTGCTTGACGCCGGCAAGGCGTATATCGCTTTCGATACTCCCGAGGAACTCGAGGCTGCGCGCCGTGACACTCCCAACTTCCAGTATGACGCCTCTACCCGCGGCAGGATGCGGAACTCGCTGACATTGCCGCCTGAGGAGGTGAAAAGACTTGTCGATGCCGGCGAACAGTACGTGGTGCGTTTCAAGATAGAACCCGGACGGGAGGTCAAGGTCAACGACCTCATCCGCGGAGAGGTGGTGATCAATTCATCGATTCTCGATGACAAGGTGCTATTCAAAAGCGCCGACGATCTTCCCACCTATCATCTTGCGAATATTGTCGATGACCATCTTATGGAGGTGTCGCATGTGATCCGTGGGGAGGAATGGCTTCCCTCCGCTCCTCTGCATGTGCTGCTGTATGAGGCTTTCGGATGGACCGCCACCATGCCGCAGTTCGTGCATCTGCCGCTATTGCTCAAACCTGTGGGCAACGGCAAGCTTTCAAAACGTGACGGCGATAAACTCGGTTTTCCTGTATTTCCTCTCGAATGGCATGACCCGGCTTCGGGCGAAGTGTCTCCGGGATACCGCGAACGTGGTTATCTGCCTGAGGCTGTCGTGAATTTCCTTGCCTTGTTGGGCTGGAATCCCGGTGACGATGTGGAGCTGATGGATATGGCGACGCTTATTGACAAATTCTCGTTTGAACATTGTTCCAAGGCCGGAGCCAAGTTCGACTATAAGAAAGGACTGTGGTTCAATCACGAATACCTGATGAAGCTCTCCGACGAGCGTCTTGCGGAACTTTTCGCGCCCGAACTGGAGCGCAGGGGCATAACCGCTTTCACACCTGAATACATAGGGCGCGCCGCCGGTATGGTCAAGGGTCGTGCCAATCTTATCGGTGACCTTTGGGAGCAGGGTGATTTCTTTTTCAAGGCTCCGGAAGAATACGCTGAAAAGGATGTGCGGAAGCGCTGGAGCGCCGACACTCCCCGCATAATGGAGGAACTGACAGGTGTGCTCGAAGGCATCGACGACATGTCGTCGGCCAATGCCGAGAAGATAGTGCTCGGCTGGATTGAGGAGAAGGGATATCATCTCGGCAACGTTATGAACGCCTTCCGTCTGGCAGTGGTAGGCTCATGTCGCGGACCGCACATGTTCGATATCACCGAACTTATGCCCCGTGAAGAGGTGGTGGCCCGTATACGCCGTGCGGTGGATACCATTCCTGTGCCAGAAGGCTGATGCGGTCTGATGACATCTGATACAGATATATAGGAGTAAGAGACTTTCCACAAGAAATGCTGATCTCGGACATCTGCCGGGCTGTGGTCGAGGAACCCCTTTACAGTGCGGGAATTATCCTGTACCGGGTCGGTGTGTCTGTTGCTGGCGTCTGTAATGTCAAGGCCAGGCGGCTTGCCGCCGGCCAGAGACGTATATGGCGGAAACTGAAGGCTTCATTCACACCCGGCGACAAGGTTTTCTGGATTCATGCGGCATCCCTCGGCGAATTCGAGCAGGGACGTCCGCTGATTGAGATGGTGCGTCGCGAGCATCCGGAGTACAAGATTTTGCTCACTTTCTATTCCCCGTCGGGCTACGAGGTGCGCAAAGATTGGTCCGGAGCCGATTGTATCTGTTATCTTCCCTTCGACACTCCGCTGAGGGTGAGCCGTTTCCTGCGGCTGGCACATCCCGAGATCGCTGTGTTTGTCAAGTATGAGATATGGCGCAACTATTTGCACCGTCTGTACCGTCGCCATATTCCGGTCTATCTTATGAGCGCGGCGTTCCGTCCCGACCAGTGGTTTTTCCGCAAGGAATCGGCATGGTACGGCCAGTGGCTGAGATGGTTCACCCGGATATTTGTACAGACAGAGGAGAGCCGTCATCTTTTGGAGAGAATAGGCATCACGCAGGTTGATGTTGCAGGAGACACCCGCTTTGACCGAGTGTCTGAGATCAGGGATGACGGCAGGGAGGTGCCGGAACTGGAGCGGTTTGCCCGTCTTTGCAATCCCGAACAGCTTCCCGTGATGTTGGCGGGGAGCAGCTGGCCTCAGGATGAGGAAATCTATGCGCCATGGTTCAACGCACATCCCGATATTCCGCTTATTATCGCTCCCCACGAATTTGACGCGGAGAGAATAGAGGGGATAAGGCGGCGATTTTCCAACGGAGTAGTGCTCCTCAGCGAGATGGAGTGTGATCCGGATGCTGCTTCCGGATGTCAGGTGCTTGTGATGGACTGCATGGGGCTTCTGTCATCGGCGTACAGATATTGCGAAATAGCATACGTGGGAGGAGGCTTCGGCGCCGGTATACACAATCTGAATGAGGCCGCAGTCTATGGCGTTCCCGTCATATTCGGGCCTAACCATACCCGCTTTGTGGAAGCGCTCGACCTTGCCGCGCTCGGCGGAGGGATAGCCATAGCCGGCAGAGAGGGCTTCGAGCATTGGATGGGACTCCTTGTCTGCAATTCAGAAGAACGGCTCCGGCGAGGTCGCTGGGCTGCCGAGTACATCTCCGAGAAACAAGGTGCCACCGAACGCATTTACAACTCCATATTCCGTCAGATACGCCCGTCGATGGAGTAGTTGAGAAAGTCGTCGAAGGGCTTCAGCATACGCATGAGGCCTGAGATGGTGGATAAGGCTTTGGAAGACAACATCAGACGGTCGGGAAGAGGAGCGGTGGCCGTGAACCAGCGGGGTTTCAGAAGATCGATATGTTCCCAGTCTTTCGGGAATCCCTTGGGTGCGGTTTTCAGAAGTTCTTCGCCCACAATAGGATAATACTTTGCGAACTCGGGATTCCGGATAATCTCGAGATATTCCTCCACATTGTCGAAAATGTCCTGGCGGATTGATTTCAGGATCGGGGCAGACGGATTCCATGCGCCTCCGGCCACGCACGACGCTCCCGGCTCGAGATGGACATAATAGCCGCAACGTGGACTTTTCTTGCCTCCGTTGGGGTTGATATAGATGCCGATATGTGTTTTGTATGGAGTCTTGTCGGCAGAGAAGCGTGTGTCGCGGTAGATACGGTAGATGCAGTCGGACGGTGTGAGCCGCGCTGCGTCCGGGTCGAATTTCGCGACTTCTGCAATCAGACGGAGAGCAATCGCCTCGGACCTGTTCCGCACATCGAGCCAGCGATCTTTATTGGTGTTGAACCATTCTCTGTTGTTGTTGAGCTTAAGCTCATTCAGAAATTCAAATATAGTTTGCATGTATTATACAGCCTCTTGTTTTTCTTATTAGAGTATTTTTTATGTATTCCGATATTCAGACAATGCCGTCTCTATGGTGAGTCAGAATATTTCGTAATCGGTCGACGTGACCTGGAACTCGGTGCGTCGGTTGATCTGATCGGCAGCATCACGGTCTTCCTCGCTTTCGAGATCTTCAATAAATTCCGGAGTCAGCACAGTCTCTTCCGCAAACTGCGGGTACTCCTTGTTGATGCGTTTGGTAATCTTTTTCGGCATGGATTTGCCATAGCCTTTCCAGGACAGCCGGTCCGGCGCTATGCCGGCATCCACCAGATAATCCACCACGCTTTTCGCCCTCCTTTCTGAAAGACCGATATTGTATTCTTCGGTTCCGACGCGGTCCGTATGCGCCCCCATCTCTATCGTGACGTTCGGATTCTCGTTGAGAAGTGTGACCATCTCGTCGAGAGCCGTCTTCGATTCGGGACGCAACGTGGCCTTGTCGAAATCATAATAGATATTCTCTACTACCTGCGGCTTGTGGACGGCCGCCAGCACGAAGTCTACGCCGTAATCGGCATCCTCTTCGGCAATGTCCGACTCAAATTCCTGCTTGACATTGAGATAACCCTTGGCACCGGCGAGCATCACGTATTTCACTCCACGGTCAAGGTTGAACTTGAAAGAGCCGTCATCGCGCGCGACTTCCTTCTGGTTGGAGCCGTCATCGCCTACTATGCGGATTATGGCGTTCGGTACCGGCTCGTCATCCTTGTCTACGACATAGCCCGAGATTGTTATTTTGATTTCCGGAAGCAGGAAGCTGTATATGTGGTCATAGCCCTTGGCATCGCCACGGTTGGAGGAGAAAAAGCCGGATTCCCCCTCTCCGAACGTGATTCCGAAATCATCGCCTGAACTGTTCATCGGCAGTCCGAGATTGTCTACGCTCCAGCGGTCGCCGGTGGAATTAAGGCGAGCCTTGAAAAGGTCGAGCCCTCCGAATCCGGGATGTCCGTCGGATGAGAAATATAGAAGAGAGTCGGTGCGGACGTAGGGAAACATTTCGTCGCCAGGTGTATTGATTTGTTCTCCAAGGTTTTCGAGGCTTCCGGCACGTTCCTTCAGATTTATTCTCCAGATGTCCTTGCCGCCGAATCCTCCCGGCATATCGGAAGAAAAGTAGAGATAAGTGCCATCGGGCGATACTGCGGGATGCCCCATAGCCGATAAAGTATCGGCGGTTATTTCAAACTTCTGCGGTGCACTCCATGTCGCGTCGCTTCGTCTTGAGGTGAATATCTCGACTGTGGTAGGTGCGTCGGGCAGACGCCTCGCCATGGTCAGGTACATGGTTTGTCCGTCGGGAGAGAAACTCACGATCCCCTCGTCGTTTTCCGAATTAAGCTCACCTTCGGCAGGCTCAGGACGCTGCCAGTTACCCTTCTCATCCTTTTTGGAGAAAAAGATGTCTGATTTTTTTGTTCCGGTAATTTCCGACTTGTTGGTGCCGGTCGCTTTTTCGTTGGAGGATGTGAAATATATGGTGTTAAGTTCTTTGTCGAGGAACATCGGTGCGAAGTCGGCCCGTCTGGAATTGAACAGTTTTGCCGCTTTTACCTGATAGCGGGTTTTCTTGTCCGATTTTGCTCTTATGGCGCCCTGGCAACCTCGCAGACCCTCCTTGGCGAGCAGATCGCCGGGACAAAGTTTCAGATATTTCATGTAGGCGTCGATGGCGGCCCGATATTTCCCCTCCATCTGCAGAGACCTTCCTAAATAATAATAAGCTGTCGAATCCGGATATTCGTACCGGATTGCGTTCTGATAAGCTCCGGAGGCGCGGGCGGCCATGTTCAGCTTCCGGTAACAGGTTGCCATTTGATATGCCACTTCCCCGCGCAGCGCGCGGTCCTCCCGGGGCTTGAGTTTGCCGTAGACAGAGCGGTAGGTTTTCGCAGCCTCGAAATATTCGCCGCGTTCGAACTGCTCATTGGCCACAGAGAGTTTCGGAGTCTTGCACGATGTAAGGAAAAGGAGCGCGATGAAAGCCGTTATCACAGTCTTTATCGACACTGGAGATATGATCGGATGTCTGAAATAAGCCATAAATGGAAAGAGCATCGGGAGTCTGTCCCGGTGCTCTTGAATAACGTTTTACACACCCTTCATATTGCTGCCAGATTATCTCTTCTTGGCGCGGCGTCTGACACCGGTTGCCTGCTCAAGGCCGGCGGCGATGTCGTCGAATATTTCGTCTACTATGCCGATGCCGTTCACAGGAATATATTTATTCTCCTTCAGATAATAATCGCGCAACGGCATTGTCTGACTGTGGTAGACATCGAGACGGGTCTTGATTGTGTCTATATTGTCGTCTGCACGGCCTGTCTCTTGTCCCCGTTTGATCATGCGGTCCACAAGTTCCTCTTCGGGGACTTCGAGACCGATCACCGCATGAAGTTCGGTTCCGCGTTTGCGGAATAATTCCTCAAGTGCCTCGGCCTGCGCGATGGTGCGGGGGAATCCGTCGAGCACCACGCCGTTTTTAGCGGCGGCCTCGCTGTCGAGCACGTCGTCGAGGATGCGGATCATGAGGTCGTCCGGGATGAGTTGCCCTTTCGAAATGAATTCATCGGCAGTGCGGCCCAATTCGGTGCCGCGTTTGATGTGGTCGCGGAGGAGCTCGCCTGTCGAGATATGGTAGAGACCATATTCGTCTATGAGTTTGGCGCTTTGTGTGCCTTTGCCGCTTCCCGGGGCTCCGAATATAGCTATGTTCATAATAATTCCTATCGGGTTATCTGTTTTTCTTATTTATGGTGTGTCTTTACATTGCTGAACAAGTTGCCACCCGGCAAGGTTCACTCTTCGTCGATCACATATATATCCTTGAGGTTGCGCACCTTCCCGTCAAGATCAAGGCCGTATCCGATAATGAATTTCGGCGGAATGGAGAACGCCACATAGTCGGGAACGAAGCCGGTTTTCGAACTTTCCGGCTTGTGAAGCAGCGTCACGAAGCGTATCGAACGGGGGTTGCGTTTTTTCAGGTCCGACACCATCATGGATGCTGTCAGCCCGGTGTCCACGATATCCTCCACGATAACGACATCCATGCCCTCTATATCCTCGGTGAGTCCCATGATTTCCTTTACTTTACCTGTGGAAGACGTGCCTTCGTAGCTTGAATACTTCACAAAATTGATACGGGCGTTATTGAGTCCGACTTCGCGAAACAGGTCGGCGGCAAAGATGAACGCGCCGTTGAGCACACATAGAAAGAGTGGATTTTTTCCTTTCAGGTCCTCCCGAAGTTCCGAGGCCACTCTCTTTACCTCTCTGTCTATTTCGGCGCTGGTGAGATATGGCACGAATGTAAGGCCGTCAACCGAGACTTTATTATCCATAATCAATGGGGTGGGTCTAAATGATTTTTTTAAATCAGGTTTCTTTTTACTGCCCTTTGCGGCTGGTGGATTGACTGCAGACGGCAGATGGAATTATTCTGCAAATTTAGCAAAAAAATGTTATTTGTTTCTGACCGATAGCAAAAAATAAGGAAATTTTAGTAAATTTGCACTATGCGCCCTCGTAAAGATATATTGGTATCGGTATGTTTTCTTGTAGTCACTTCGCTATTGGTCATGGCGATATGGTGGGCGTGGAGGCAATATGTGACGGATCCTCCATACGTGGATCCGGAGCAGTTTCCGGTGAGAGGAATTGATGTGTCGTCGCACAACGGGATGATGAATCTTGACGCGGCTGCCAGGGATGGAGTGGAATTCATCTGGATAAAGGCTTCGGAAGGTGCCGATTTTCGTGACGCCAATTTCGCGCTCAATTATCAGAAAGCCCAGCATGCAGGGCTAAAGACCGGAGCGTATCATTTTTTTCGGTTCAACCGTGGAGGGGTGGAGCAGGCACTGAATCTGCTGAGGGTGGTGAGCGGACGCCGTCTCGAGTTGGGCATAGCTGTAGATGTCGAGGAACATGGCAATCCCCGGACTGATACCGACAGCGTGATCCAGCGCCTGCAGACCATGACCGAATACCTGAATCTGCGCGGATACAGAGTGACGTTCTATACAAATAAAGACGGGTATGCCAAATACCTTTCCGAATATTTCCGCGGGTTCCCGATGTGGATATGCTCTTTTACCGATGACTCGGTTGGCGATGACTGGGCATTCTGGCAATATGACCACCATGCGAAGGTCAAGGGAATCCGGGGTGACGTCGACATGAACGCATTCTGCGGTTCGCGGGAGCAGTGGGATTCATTATGGCGCCGTCCGGTGCCGGGAGTGGCATATCCTCTTCGACCGGAGAAGTAATCAAAATAAAAGGGTATCAAATTCCGTTTCTATACAATAATAAGTACATAATAAAAGGCTGTATGGTCCGTGTAACGCGGGCTGACAAAAATATATGGATTTGAAACGATTCAACTTTTCGGTGCGCCTTACGCTGGTTGCGGTCATGGTAATGGTCGCCGCTTTTGTCGCGCAAGCACTGAATCCCGACTATTACTCATCATCCTCGCTGCTTTCCTCCGGAAAGTGGGCCAGAGTCATAACCGAAGGAAACGGAATGCGGCTCATATCGACGGCGACCCTCCGCAAGCTCGGATTCGAAGATCCCTCCAGAGTCAGGGTCTACGGATTCGGCGGAAGAATGTTGCCCGAGATCCTTTCCGAGTCGATTCCAGATGATCTGCCGCCGATTCCCTCCGTGGTCACACCGAAGGGTGTGGTGTTCTTTGCCGTGGACCTCAACACATGGAATGCCGGTGCAAGAGACAGCAGGCGTCCGTACGGACATGAAGTGAATCCTTACACGGGACAGAGCTGTTATATAATAGGAGAGGGTGGCCCTGCTTTTGAAATGCCACGAGCCGAGCTTCCGTCGTCGGCTTCAGGAACGGTAAGCACTTTTACCGAACGCGTTGTCCATGAGCGTGACCTTTACAATCCCGGTCTGTCCGGGCGTACTTTTCTCGGAGAGGATTTCAGAGCGAACAAGTCGCAGACTTTCTCGTTCACTCTTCCCGACAATGCTTCGGGAGATGCCGTTGCCCATGTCCGCTTCGGTACGCATACCTCCAACGGCACATCCTTCATTGTGGTGTCGGCCAACGGCAAACAGCTTCCGGCCGGCACGAGCGATGAGATAAAACCATGTGGCAAGGATCAGTTCATGAACATGACATCAAGCGTGAAGGAAATCGAGGGATGTGGAGACAAACTCGACATCAAGATAGATTTCAGCTATTCCGGAGCGCTGTTCCATGCCGGACTCGACTATATAGAGGTGTTCTATGAGCGTAGTCTTTCTCTCAGGGACGGCCAGCTCTACTTCTTCGACAGCTATTCCGGCAGCGAGGAAGTGCGGGTGAAGGGTTGTTCGGCTTCCACACAGATATGGGATGTGACAGACCGTTTCGCCCCGGCGCTTGTGAACTGTAGTCTCAATGGGACGGAGGCGGCTTTTGTAGCCCCGAAAGGCTATCATGAATATGTCGCTTTCAATCCCGAATCTGTCGCTGTGGAGGTCGAGGCCGGAAGAAGTGAGGCCGGAAGAAGTATAGCCAATCAGGACCTGCACTCGCTTCCCGTCCCTGATATGGTTATCATCACGCTTCCCGATTTCCGCGAGGGCTCCGAGAAGATCGCGCAGCTGCACCGTGATGTCGACGGAATGACGGTCCATGTTCTTCTTGCCAACGATATTTATAACGAATTCTCCGGAGGACGTGCCGATTTCAGCGCGTTTCGCCGAATCATGAAGATGTGGCACGACCGTGAGGGAGGGGAGCGTCTTAAATACTGTCTCCTGATGGGCAAGCCCACTTTCGATCCGCGGCATCAGATGCAGGAAACTCTGGAATGTGGATATTCTCCCATGTTGATCTGGCAGTCCCCTGATGGAGACTCTGAGATAAACTCTTTCTCCAATGATGACTATATCGGTATGCTCGAGGATGTGGAGTCGGGCAGATTTGTGATAGGCAACGCGAAAATCAATGTTGCCGTTGGCCGCCTTCCGGTCAAGACATCGGCTGAAGCTCTTGCCATGGCCTCGAAAATAGAGAAATATGTCAAGAATCCCAACTATGGCGCATGGCGGAACAAAGTGATGATAATAGCCGATGACGGCGACAACGGAAATCATCTTGCCCAGGCCGAAGCTGTATACGATAATTTGAGATCTTCCGGCAACGGAAAGAGCTTTCTGTACGACAGACTGTATCTTGACTCTTATCCGCTTGAGTACTCAAGTGTGGGCGCCATCTATCCGAAAGCGACCGAAAGAATGCTGCGTAACTATAATGACGGGGTGCTTCTGACAAATTATATCGGCCACGGATCTACCACTGGCTGGGGCCATGAGCATCTCTGGGATTGGCCCGACATAATCGGCATGACCAACAGGAATCTGACTTTTATCTACGCGGCTACATGCCGTTTCAACTGCTGGGACTCGCAGGAGGTGTCAGCCGGAGAGAGATTAATGCTTAATCCCGATGCCGGAATAATCGGCATGATGGTGGCGAGCCGCTCGGTCTATATAGATCAGAACGGAAAGCTCAACGGGTATACGTCGAGCAGATTCTTTGTCCGTGACGAGGATGGCCTTCCGCTCCGTTTCGGAGACGTTTACAGGGAAGGTAAAAATATGTATGCCACCAATACCAACAAGCTCAGATATTGTTTTATGGGAGATCCCGCCTTGCGCATACCCTCTCCTTCATATTCGGTGGATATCGAAAGCATCAACGGCATTGCGCTCAAATCGGCTGAAGAACTCCCGGAGGTGAAAGCTCTCGGCAAGATGAAGCTGGAGGGAGTTGTAAGGACTTCAAAAGGAGATGTCGATACGGAATTTGACGGCACTGTTAATCTGCAGGTATATGATGCCGAGAGGGTCATAACAACCTATGGCAACGGAGATGACGGCGTACAGAAAATGTATAACGACCGCAAGACACGCCTTGCCGCTGTCTCGGTGAGGGCGGAAGGAGGCCGGTGGAAGGCTTTGGTAAATATGCCTCCGGAGATAGAGAACAATTATTCACCGGCACGCATAGTGGCATACGCATGGGACGGTCGCGGTAAGGAGGCAAACGGAGAGACCGAAAAATTTTATGTTTATGGAATCGAACCTGAGGTGGAGACGGATACTGTCGGTCCCGAGGTGGAGTATTTCTATCTTAACAGCGAACGCTTCGAGACGGGAAGTGTGGTGAACTCCAATTCCCTTGTCATTGCCCGCGTGAGCGATGCTTCGGGAATAAATATCTCCGACGCCGGAATCGGACACAAGATGTCCCTCACTCTTGACGGCTCCAGGACATTTGCCGATGTGGACAGTTACTTCGAGTCGGACCCGGAGACACCCGGAGCCGGTGTTATAGCATATCCTCTCTCGGATGTCGCTCCAGGAAGCCACTCGCTTGAACTTACTGTCTGGGACAACGCTAACAACAGCTCGAAGGCGAAGATCGACTTCCAGGTTGCAGCGGCTTCCGATCCGGTGATCTATGATATCTATACCGACTGCAATCCCGCCTCTGAGAGCGTGGTGTTCACCATTGAGGTGGATCGTCCCAACACGCTGCTCGGCACCTCTGTCGGAGTCTATGACCTGAACGGCAAGAAGGTATGGGGATACGATTCCACCGTCAGCACCGATGCATCGAGCCGAATCTCGAAGCAATGGGATCTGCGCGACTCTTCGGGAATCCGCGTGCCGCGCGGCATATACATCTACCGTGCCACCGTCGAGACTCCGGAAGGCACATATTCATCAAAATCGAAGAAACTTGCCGTTACGGCACAGTGACTGCAATAGAAATGAATCATACAGGCAATACCCCCATGCTTCCGGAGCCTACACTCCGCCGGCTGCCGTGGTACCTCGCTTACATAGATATCCTCAAAAAGCGCAATGTAGAGTTCGTGTCGTCCACCAACATATCCAAGGCGCTCAGTGTCGACGCTTCCCAGATTGCCAAGGACCTCTCGTTTCTGAATCTGAAGGGGAAGACGAGAATCGGATACGAAGTCGGGGCTCTCTCTTCGGCGCTTGAGGATTTTCTCGGCTTCTCACGCCGGCACAAGGCGTATGTGATAGGGGCAGGAAGCCTCGGGACAGCTCTGATACAGGATTCGGGCCTCTCCAACTATGGCCTTGAGATTGTGGCCGGGTTTGACATCAACCCCGTGCGGGTGGGACGGAACGAGTGCGGGGTGCCGATTCTGCATGTCGATGATATCTACGCCAGAATGGAGAGCGAGCCTGCGGAAATTGCAATTCTCACCGTTCCCGTCGACTCCGCCCAGGAATCGGCCGACATAGCAGTAGGAGCGGGAATACGCGCCATCTGGAATTTCACTCCTTACCGGGTGAAAGTGGCTGATGGCATAGTCATGGCCAATACATCGATTTATGCGCATCTCGCGCTAATATTCAACCGCTTGAACACACTCTGACGTATGAAGATATTTGCAGCTGTCGGCAATCATGCCGGATTTATCCCGGCCTATGGCGAATCAGTAGTCCCGTCGGATCGAGACATCCCGCACGGATTCTGGTACGAGATTCCCGACTCTTCGATAATAAGGAGCGGCAATCCGTTTTTCGTGCCTGATTTCGATACTCGGTTTGTGGCGCTTCCATCCATAGCCGTAAGGATATGCAAGCTCGGCAAGGGTATTGCTCCCAGATTCGTGCCGAGATATTATGATGAGGTGACATTTGGACTGTCGGTGGTGGCGGCGGACAGACTCGGGGATTCGATGGTCCGCGGATTGCCATGGACCCCGGCAGTGGCTTTCGATGGCAGCTGTATGCTCGGCCGGTTCATCCCGGCGGAGGAATGCGGAGGGAAATTCTTGATAAAGGCTGGAGGAAACGAGGTGGCATGGTCGCTGGATTCGGCTTGCCGCCATATCGGGGAGATAATCTCGGAAATCAGTCGCGGGTGCACCATAAAGACGGGTGACATTATCCTTCCGTATATATCGTCTGCAGGTATCCGGCTTCTGCCCGGCGACCATATTTCGGTTATGACAACAGACAGTTCCAACATACTTGAGATAAACGTGAAATGAATCTAAAGCCTTTATTTGCAATACCGCTTGTTTTATCGGCACTCTGTGCCTCTGCGGTGGGTGTGTCCACATTCAATTATGAGTTCGCGGAAAATTCACGTCTTACATCAGGACACTGGGTAAGGGTATCTGTCGACAGAACCGGCATATACGAGATCTCCTACGACAGACTTCGGGAGCTTGGATTCAGCAATCCGGAAAAAGTCGGCGTATTTGGATGCGGAGGCAGAATGCTCGGCTATAATTTTACTGATGGCAGAGGAGCCCGTCTCATGGAGGATGACCTGACCGGAGTGAGCGTGGCACATGGCGACGGCAAGCTGGTTTTTTATGGTGTCGGAACGGAAAACATAAGTTTCGGCAAAGACCGTTTCCAGGCGGCTCCGATGAATATATACACAGACAAAGGGCACTACATGCTTGGAGAATGCGAGGATATTGTCTCCATGATGCCGATGAATTACAATCCGCAATTGGTCACCGCGGACATGCCGATAGGTCTCGGATATCATTACCATGAACTTGACCTGCATCAGAATAATGACCATACCGGACAGATGTTCTACGGAGAGGACTGTCTGGAATCCTCGCGCTATTCATGGGCTGCACCAATGCCGTTTGCAGTTCCGGGCGAAATGCTCGAGGTGAGCCTGTCGGCCTATATCGGAGGTGGCGCAAGTTCCACTCCGGTGACCGTTACAGCTATGCTCAACTACAATGTGACTTACGGTCAGGGGAAGATGTCCGGCCTTACAAGCCCCGTGACAGTTAATGTGACCGGTCCTGGAAGATACAATTTTGACAGTCCCTCGGATATGATGGGGATAAAAGAGCTGTCCGGGCAGACCAATCCCGTTTTCAGCCTCCATGTGACCGATATCAGCGATGCCAAGGTATTTGCAATCGACAATTGCGTGATAACCTACGGCAAGAGTCTGTCCGGGGTGTCGCCGACCAGGCTTACGCAGGAGACAATCCGTATTCCCTTCGCAGGAGGAGCCGAACAGCAGTTCTCGTTTCCGGTTCCGGTCGGAACGGATGTGTACGATGTTACCAATCCGGAGACCCCGCTCAAAGTCAATGTTTCGGGAGGGAAGGCTTACTTCCCCAACGACGGTCGTGACCATGACTTCATTGTGGTGAATCCTGAAAGACATTATTCTGTCGGAGACGACGCTACTCCTATTCTCAATCAGAACCTGCATGCGGAAGCGGCGAAAGGATGTGATTTTCTGATCATATCGGTTCCGGAGTATATCGGGGAGGCCCGGCAGATTGCGGCACTCCATGAGAAGTATGACAAAATAAGGGTGCTGGTCGTGGATCCGCAGACTGTATACAACGAATTCTCGTGGGGCAATCCTGATCCCATGGCGTACAGGGCGCTTGCCAAGATGTTGTATCAGAGTCCGGCGCGTAAGCTTAAGAATGTGCTGCTGTTCGGTCCGGTGACAGGAAACTTAAGGGGGGTAGGAATCGCCCGGCAGCACCATACCTGTCTGATAGCATATCAGCAGCCGCTGGATCTTCCCTCCACAGAGATTCCTTTCGCGATGGATTTCTACGGCATGATGGCGGACAACATCCCTTCGGTAAAGACGATGCATGACAGCAGAATGGAGGTTGGTGTCGGTCTGCTTTCGGTGGAGACTCCTGCCGAGGCACACCGGGCTGTCAGCAAGGTAAAGGAATACATGGAGGAGACCGACTGGGCATGGATGGTGAACGAGTCCTTCTCATACAGCTGTCCCGGCGATTCTCATTCTCACGACGAACAGGCCTGCAAGATACACGATGTGATTCAGAAATACTCGGGAGGTCATCACGATACCCGTTTCCGCCACACCACATTGCGTATTGATGAACACGGATATGATAAAAGTCGTGCCCTTTGCAAAAAAATTCTGGAGAGCGGCAAATTGTTCTCAATTTATTATGGACATGCAAATGCGGCTTTTCTGACGCATCAGGGTTATTTTATGAACTCAGCTGATTTCATTGGAATGAAGAACCGGAACATGTTCTTCCATTTCTTCGCCGGATGTGATCTTTCATTCCCTGATGCCGGCAAAAAAGGACTTGGCGAGCTGGCCGTGCTGGGAAATCCGCGTGGTGCAATCGGCTCGATAGCCTCCACCCGCACGGTTTGGTCAAACCAGAACTATGAGCTCAGCAGCCGGTTCATCAATGCCATGTTCAATGCCGACGGCAAGAAAAGGACCGAAGTACCGACCGCGGGAGAGGTATATGCCGAGGCCAAAACCCGTAATTCCAACGCTAATGAGCTTTGTTTCATATATATCGGCGATCCGGCCGTGAAGATGCCGGTATCGGTTGTCGGAGCAGACCTTACAGTTGTCGGAGCGACAGCTTTCCGGGCCGGGGATGTGGCCGTGATAGAGGGATGGGTGAAAGACTTTGCTGGTGAATACGATGAGGATTTCAATGGGGATGTGGTGATAAAGCTTGCTCGGCCCGAATACCGCGAGGTAGTGTTTACCCGCGAATCCAACGGCAGTTTGGAATCTATATATCAGTATTATGACGACACTATGATTTCTGCCGTGCGGGGAGAAGTGCGGCGCGGCTATTTCAAGGTTAAGGTCCCGCTCACCGAGGAATGCGACAGATATCTGTCCGCCAAAGGTAAGAATCAGAACCTGCAGGTATATGTTGGTTTTTATGACAGGGTGCGCCAGCTTGGCGGCTCTGGCTACACCACTCTGCCTATGGCGATGTATGATGCCCCGGTCGACGCCACTGTCGAGAAGGATGTGACCGATCCGGACGTGAAGGCTGAATACGACCCCTGGCTCGATGCGCTGCGGGTGGTGGTCAGCGATGACGTTGCCATAATGCCAGGTATCGGAGCGGGTAGCGGAACTCACCTCAAGGTGGATGGTCGCGAAGTGGAGATTTCCGTAAAGGAACGTTACAATGAATCGGCGTTGAGGGAATACACCGCCCTTGTACCGGCCATGCATCTTGCCGAAGGGGAGCACACCGTGACCGTATCGGCCTCCGATGCGGCCGGCAACACTACTCCGGAGGTCTCTTTCAAGTTCGTGAAGAAACTCTCCGGCTCTCTCCGGCTCGAAGCCGGTTCGGAGGTGGCCGTCGATGCCATGTCCTTCTCAATGGAGGGATATCCGGACGGGGAGACAATGCGGTTTGTGGTGGTGGACCGCCACGGGAATGTCAAGGACAGCATGGATGTCCGCTCCGCGCGTTTTTCGTGGGAGAAGATGCTGCTTCCCGCAGGGACATACCGCGCATGCGTGCGCTCGGAATCGGTCAAAGGTGCCAGACTATGTTCCAACTGGGTCGAGTTCTCGGTGATTGACTGATAAATAGGACTGATGAGAGGGACAGCCTCGCGCCGTGATGATACTTTATGGCGGCAATAATTAGGGTAAAAACAAGTTTATAGATATAGACTCCGGCAGATTCCGGAGGCTTTAAGACAGATGAATCAAAGAATAACGTCAATATGCGTGCTGCTCGGCACGGCGGTTTCCGTCGCGACAGCGGAGAACGACATCAAGGACAACGAGTTCAACCCGGTCAACACCGGAGTGACCACGCTGAGCATTGCGCCGGATGCGCGCGGAAGTTCCATGGGTAACCTCGGAGCGGCGACCGATCCGGATATGAACTCGCAGTTCTGGAATCCCTCCAAGTACGCTTTCGCATATTCCCAGGGTGGTCTTTCTCTTTCTTATACTCCTTGGTTGCGCAAGATTGTCAACGATATTTTCCTCGCCGACCTTTCCGGCTATTATAAGCTCGGCAGCGGCGACAACCAGGCGCTCAGCGCCACGTTCCGCTATTTTTCGCTCGGAGAGGTCACAACCGGCGAGTACTCCTCGGGAGGAAACGGCGGCGGCGTGACGCAGACCATCAACCCGTATGAGATGGCGCTGGATATCGGTTACTCTCGCAAACTCTCGTCGAAGTTCTCCATGGGCGTGGTGCTGAGATACATCCTCTCCGACCTTGCTTATCAGGACCTGCAGACCGGCGAGCAGAACAATGCGGCGCATGCCTTCTCGGTGGACTTGTCGGGATATTACACTACATTCCCTATGATAGGGCGCAACGAATGTCAGTTCTCATGGGGCTTCGACATCTCCAATATCGGTACTAAAGTCTCCTACGACAACGGTACCAATAATGCCTTCCTGCCGGCAAATCTGCGACTCGGAGCTAATTTCATGTTCCCGCTTGCCGATTACCACACTCTGGCGATAGGTCTGGATCTCAATAAACTTCTTGTGCCCACCAAACCGCGACCGAAAGATTTCGACATGTCTACCTCCGAGGGCCAGACGGCCTACAACGAGGCTCTTGACAAATGGAACACCATGTCGCCGATTACAGCAATTTTCAAGAGTTTCTCTGATGCTCCCGGAGGCGCGAAAGAAGAATTTCAGGAGATAGGGGTGTCGTGTGGTGCGGAATATGTCTATAACCAGCAGTTTTTCGTCCGTGCCGGTTACAATTATGAGAATGCCAACAAGGGAGGACGCAGCTATTTCGCATTCGGAGCTGGTTTCTCGCTCAATGTGGTGCGTCTTGACGCATCCTACATGCTGGCGACTGCCCAGAGCAGTCCGCTCGACCAGACACTCCGCTTCTCGCTTACATTCGACATGGATGGTCTCCGCGATCTTATGGGACGCCGTCGCAGATGACGGACCGGCATGTTAAAAATGATTATATGAGATATGTACAGAATAGGACAGGGTTATGATGTCCACAGGCTTGTGCCGGGGCGCGATCTCCGGCTGTGCGGGATAAAGGTGCCGTACGAGCTCGGACTCCTCGGACACAGCGACGCCGATGTGGCGATACACGCTCTCTGCGATGCCATACTCGGCGCTCTCGCCATGCGGGACATAGGATATCATTTTCCCGACACATCGGAAGAATACAGCGGGGCCGACAGCAAATTGCTGCTGGCCCGCGTCTGTGAAATGATGAGGGATGCGGGGCGCGAGATCTGCAACGTGGATATCACTATATGTGCGCAGCGTCCGAAGCTGTCGGGATACATCGGAGAGATGAGAGAGACGCTTGCTGAGGTGCTCGGTGTTGACCCGGGATGTGTGTCGGTCAAAGCCACCACCACGGAGCATCTCGGTTTCACAGGACGCGGCGAGGGGATTTTGGCTATGGCCGTGGCCCTTCTCCGGAAATCGGACATCAACTGAGAAGAGACGCGCTCTATGTCGGTGGTGCTGTATCATGTTCTTGTACTCGGGGTGGTCGCTCTTGCGGTGCTCAGAGGTTTCAGAATGAAATTTTTCCGACAGCTTCCGGCCGTGATCGGAACGGCTTTCGGAATTGTGTGTGCAAGGATTTTTACAGCCCCTCTCTCCGACATCCTGAAGGGAGCGTTTCCCTGGATTCAGGGGAGTGTCTCGGAGAGTTTCACTTATGGGATCGTTGCCGCTTCGCTCGTGTTTATGGCCGTTTATGCGGTGTTCCGTACGGTGACATCCTTTCTTCTCGCAGTATTCAGGGAGACAGACTCGACGATTCTCGACAACATAGGAGGGTCGCTGTTCACTCTTTTCGAATATATGTTGCTGGTGTCCATGGCCTACAACCTCATCCTCGGATTCGACAGCACTTCTGTCCTGTTGAAGTCGATGAAATCAGACGATGGCAATATTGTGGAGGAGGTGATGCTTCTTGCGCCGGCTGTGCTCGGGTGCGAGGGGCCCGATGAACTCGCCCACCGCATCCAGCTCGAGGAGGCGAAGAAAATTTCCATCAATGATTCCTCTCTCCGTGAAACACATCCGGGGATTCCGGTTGTTATTGATTTAGACCCGGAGCGTGCGTAATGCCGGCATCCATGAGGGTCGTGGTTATGAAATGAATTAAAATACTATAGTATATAACTGATTATGCTTAAAGTCAAGGATCTTCACGCGGAAATCAACGGTAAGGAGATTCTCCGCGGAATAAATCTCGAGGTGCGTCCCGGCGAAGTGCACGCCATAATGGGGCCGAACGGCTCGGGCAAGTCCACATTGTCGATGGTGCTTGCCGGCAATCCCGCATATAACGTCACCGGAGGCGAGGCTGAGTTTTACGGCAAAGACCTTCTTGCGATGCCGCCGGAAATAAGAAGTCATGAGGGACTGTTTCTCGGATTCCAGTATCCGGTAGAGATTCCGGGTGTTTCGATGGTGAATTTCATGCGTGCCGCTGTCAATGCCAAACGGGAATATTTCAATGAGCCTCCGATGAGCGCCACCGATTTCCTCAAGATGATGCGTGAGAAGCGCGCCGTGGTGGAACTCGATACCAAACTCGCATCCCGCTCTGTCAATGAGGGCTTCTCCGGAGGCGAGAAAAAACGCAACGAGATTTTCCAGATG
>DERZ01000058.1:55635-86703 GCA_002361155.1 Porphyromonadaceae bacterium UBA3327
CAACGAGATTTTCCAGATGGCCGTGCTCGAGCCGCGACTCTCTATTCTCGACGAGACCGATTCCGGCCTCGACATCGATGCACTCCGGATTGTGGCTGAAGGTGTCAACAAACTGAAGACCGAAAACAACGCTACCATAGTGATCACACACTATCAGCGTCTGCTCGACTATATCAAGCCTGATTTCGTTCATATCCTCTATAAGGGGAGGATTGTGATGACGGGCGGCCCCGAGCTCGCTCTTGATCTCGAAAGCCGGGGTTATGACTGGATCAAGGAACAGGTGGACCGAAACGACTGATGCCTATGTCTGCTGTAACTCAATATACAGAATTGTTCCGCGGGCACCGTGCGATGATCGACGCCAATGGTGCCGGGCCGCTCAATCTGTTGCGTGATGAGGCGTGTCGTGTGCTTGAGAAGCACCCGCTGCCTGCCAAGGGAGCGGAAGATTATCAGGACACGGATCTTGACGCGATGCTCGCTCCCGATTTCGGTCTGAACCTCGATAAGATAGAGATAGATGTAAACCCGGCTGCCACTTTCCGGTGCGATGTTCCGCTTGTGAAGTCGTCACTCTTTCTGATGGAGAACGACACACTTGTTTCCGCGGAGGGCGCCGAAGATGCTCTCCCGGAAGGAGTTCTGGCGGGAAGTCTGCGGAAATTTGCCCGCGAGTACCCTGATCTTGTGGGGAAATATTACGGGAAGGCCGCGGGGTTGGAGAATCCGATTGTGGCACTCGACACAATGTTTGCCCAGGACGGTCTTTTCCTCTACGTGCCGCGCGGGGTCAGGCTCGAGCGGCCGGTACAGCTTGTCAACATACTCTCCAACCTACATCCTCTGATGGCAGTGCGCCGTGTGCTTGTAGCGCTCGAGGAGGGAGCGGAGGCGAAAATTCTTGTATGCGACCATACACAGCGAGATGGCGTTCAGTTCATGGACCTTCAGACCGTCGAACTGTTTGTGGCCGACGGGGCACGCCTCGATTATTACGAACTTGAGGAATCGTCGCGAGAGACATCGCGCCTTTCCGCCCTCTACCTCAGACAGGGAGCGGACAGCTGCGTGACTGTCGACGGAATAACGCTTTTCAACGGCGAGTCGCGCAACGAATATTTCTGCGATTTCGAGGGAGAGGGTGCCTCGCTGCGACTTTATGGAATGAGTATCGGAGATGAGTCCAGGAAAGTCTCTACCTATTCAAGAATAAACCACGCGGTACCGCGCTGCCAGTCCGACGAACTGTTCAAATATGCAGTCGACGATAACGCCAGAGCCGATTTCACCGGTCGGATCCATGTGGCTCCCGGCGCGGTAAAAACCGAGGCTTATCAGTCCAACCGAAGTCTGGTGGGTTCCGACAGCTCAAAGGTTTTCAGCAAGCCGCAGCTTGAGATCTATAACGATGATGTGAAGTGCAGCCATGGTTGCGCCATAGGTCAGCTTGATCCGATGCAGATGTTCTATATGCGCACCAGAGGACTTCCCGAAGCCGACGCGCGACTGTTGTTGCGTCAGGCTTTCATGGCGGATGTGATCGATGCTGTCGGAATCGATTCCCTCCGTGACCGGCTCCGGCTCCTTGTGGAGCGTCGCTTCGCGGGAGCCGACACGGCATGTTCGTCATGTCGCGGCGGCGAGAATCTCTGTGCGGAACAATGCGGATAATTTTATACAGCTATGAAATCAGATAATCTGGATATAGATATCGATTCAATCCGGGAAGAATTCCCGATCTTGCGTCGTGAGGCGGAGAATCAACCCCTCGTATATCTCGACAACACCGCCACTTCCCAGACTCCGTCGGTGGTGGTCGATGCCATAGTCGACATGTACGAGTGCCATAAGGCCAATGTACACAGGGGAGTGCATCTTCTGTCCCGGGAAGCCACCGACATGCAGGAAGCCACGCGCCGACGCGTGGCGGCATATATCAACGCAAGCCCCGAGGAGGTGATTTTCACGCGTGGCACCACTGAAGCCATCAATCTTGTTGCTGCATCATACGGCAGCCGCTTTTCTGAAGGCGACGAGGTGATACTGACGGTGATGGAGCATCATGCCGATATCGTTCCCTGGCAGTTGCTGCAGTCGCGCACGGGAATCAAGCTGCGCGTGGTGGACATTGACGAGAGAGGAGTGCTCGACCTGGAGCAGTACCGCTCTCTGTTCGGTCCGCGCACCGTCATGGCTGCTTTCTGCCATGTCAGCAATGTGCTCGGAACGGTGAATCCTGTGAAAAAGATGATTGCGCTGGCCCATGAACATAAAGTTCCGGTGCTGGTCGACGGCGCGCAGGCCTCTCCCCATCTGAGCCTCGACATGAAGGACCTTGACTGCGATTTCTATGCCTTTTCATCGCATAAGATGTACGGCCCTGCCGGAGTAGGAGTGTTGTATGGCCGCAGGGAACTCCTTGAGAGCATGCCTCCCTATCAGGGGGGCGGAGAGATGATCGGTCACGTGTCGTTCGACGGCACCACTTTTGCCGATCTCCCGTTCAAGTTCGAGGCCGGCACTCCCGACTTTGTCGACATCGCAGCATTTGCCCGCTGTATCGATTTTATAGAGAGGGTGGGAATGGAGAATATCGCTCTGCACGAACATGCGCTGCTTGAATACGCCACCGAGAGAATGGCTGGCATTCCCGGTCTCCGCATATACGGCACCGCACCCGACAAGTCAGCCGTGATATCATTCAATGTAGGCGATATCCACAACTACGATCTCGGTCTGCTGCTCGACCGCCTCGGCGTGGCGGTCCGCACCGGCCATCATTGCGCGCAGCCGCTTATGGAGCGGCTCGGAATCCCCGGCACCGTCCGCGCCTCTTTCGCTGTGTACAACACCCGCGAAGAGGTGGATGTCTTTGTGGCCGCCCTACAGAAGGTGACATCGATGTTTTCGTAGAGAGAAACTGTCGTAAGTGCGGGAGTATCCGCATGGCATAACTGATAGGAAACGGTCCCTTCCGCAACATGCGGAAGGGACCGTTTCCTATCGGTGTCAGAGGACTTATTTTCTCTTCTTTTCAGCCGATGTTCCGTCGGCATCCGGGAACCTGTCGGGGAAAGAAAATTTCACGCGAGGCCGCTTCAGCGCTACAATCACGAGAATCACACCCAGCAGAATGAAAGGAAGGCTCAGCATCTGGCCCATATTCAGGCCGTAACGCTCTATCAGGCCGTACTCCGAACTAACCTGTACATTCTTGACGAATTCAATAAGAAAGCGTGGAAGGAATATGCCTATGAAGAAGACTCCGGTGATGAGCCAGGGACGTTCTTCGGCATTCTTTTTCCAGTACATCCACATGAGCAGCCCGAAGAGGGCGAAGTAACACAGAGCTTCATAAATCTGTGTGGGATGTGCGGGCACGGTCTCGCCGTTCCGAAGGAATACGAATCCCCAGGGCAGGTCGGTGTAGGCTCCGTAAATCTCGCTGTTCATCAGATTGCCAAGCCGGATGAGACCTCCGACAAAGGCTATGGGGATAACCACTTTGTCGAATACCCAGCTTGCGGGTTTCTTGCTCACGCACCATGAGAAGATGAAGAGAGCGATGATGAGCGCGATGGTGCCTCCGTGGCTTGCCAGACCTCCTTCCCATATTTTGAGAATGTCGCCTGGATGCTGGGAGTAATAGCCCCATTCATAGAAGAACACGTGTCCGAGACGGGCACCGACCACGGTTCCCGCCATAAGATACATGAGCAGGATTCCGAGCCATTTCTCAGGAGCTCCCTCATGCTTGAACATGCGTGCCACTATCGAGTATCCCGCGATGAATCCGATTGCGAAGGCGAGTCCGTACCACCTTACGGCAACCGGTCCCAGCGAGAATATCACGGGGTCCGCGTTCCAGTATATTATATCGAGCATAGATAGAAAAATTAGTCCCCTTCCCACAAAAAATACAGACCCCCGCCCCGTCGTATCAGGCAGGGGTCTTTAAGATCAGAGTTTTCCTACGATTTCGGCTGTGTCTGTAGCGATCATAAGCTCCTCGTCGGTGGGGATCACCACGACACGGATCTTCGAGTCCGGTCCGGAAATCTCGATTTCCGATCCGCGCACCTTGTTGGCTTCGGCGTTGAATGTCACTCCGAGGTATGCGAGGCTCTTGCAGATGGTTTCGCGTGTAGAGGTCTGGTTCTCGCCCACACCGCCGGTGAATACGATCACGTCGGCTCCTCCGAGCACGGCAGTGTATGCGCCGATGTATTTAAGGATACGGTACTCGTACATGTCCATGGCCAGGATGGCGCGTTCGTTGCCGGCTTCGATTCCCTCCTCGATGTCGCGCATGTCGTTGGATATGCCCGACACTCCGAGCACACCGCTCTCCTTATTGATTATTTTCTGGAGTTCCTTGTAGCCGATGTCTCTGCGTTCCATGAGGTAGGTAAGCGCGCCGGGGTCTACGTCACCCACGCGGGTGCCCATCATCAGGCCTTCAGTGGGGGTGAGACCCATGGAGGTATCGACGCTCTTGCCGTCGCGGATTGCCGTGATCGAGCCGCCGTTGCCTATGTGGCAGGTGATGATGCGCTGCTTGTCATAGTCGAGTCCGAGGAACTCGCATGCGCGGCGCGACACGTAGCGGTGGCTTGTGCCGTGGAAGCCGTAGCGGCGTATGCCGTATTTCTCATAGTCCTCGTAGGGAAGGGCATACATGTAGGCTTTCGCGGGCATGGTCTGATGGAAGGCTGTGTCGAAGACTCCCACCTGGGGTACCTCGGGAAGAAGGTCGAGTATGGCCTCGATTCCTGTGATGTTGGCGGGATTGTGCAGCGGAGCCACGGGATAGCATTCCTTCACGCGGGCGATCACTTCGGGAGTGATGAGCACCGACTTGTTGAAGTATTCCATGCCGTGCACCACACGGTGGCCTACGGCATCGATTTCGTCAAGGTTGCGGATCACTCCCTTTTCCGGATCCGTGAGCACCTTGAACACCTGGCGGATCGCCTCCTTGTGGTCGGGCATTGAAACTTCTACGGTCTCTTTTTTACCCTCGAGTGTCTTGAATTTGATGAACGAGTCGGGAAGTCCGATCTTTTCAACGCCGCCTTCGGCAAGCACACGCTTTGTGTCGCTGTCGATCAGTTTGTATTTTACGCTCGAGCTTCCGTTGTTCAATACGAGTATGTTCATTTGAAATATCTTCTTTATAATGTGGAATCAAAGTTTCTTGTCTCCGATGGCCTGGTTGCAGGTCACGATGATGGTGTTCACGATGTCTTCGACGGTGGCGCCACGCGACAGGTCGTTGACCGGGGCGGCGAGACCCTGGAGAATGGGGCCTACGGCTCCGGCTCCGGAGATGCGCTGCACGAGTTTGTAGGCGATGTTGCCGACCTCGAGCGAGGGGAAGATGAGGGTGTTGGCCTTTCCGGCGACTTCGCTGCCGGGGGCCTTCATGCCGCCGACGGCGGGTACGATGGCGGCATCGCTCTGGAGTTCGCCGTCGATCTTGAGCGAGGGATCCATCTCATGGGCCAGTTTAGTGGCCTCGATAACCTTGTCCACGCGTTCATGTGTGGCACTTCCTTTTGTCGAGAAGCTGACCATGGCGACTGCCGGGTCGAGTCCGGCGATATCTTTTGTTGTCTTTGCCGTGGCGATCGCGATCTGTGCAAGCTCCTCTGCAGTGGGATCCGGAACAACCGCGCAGTCGGCGAAGATGAGCATCTGGTCTTCTCCGAAGGGGCAGCCCTGGGGGAGAAGCATGATGAAGGCTCCGCTCACTACGGAGATGCCGGGTTTTGTCTTGAGCACCTGGAAGGCTGCACGAAGCACGTGGGATGTGGGGCTGAGAGCTCCGGCAACCATGGCGTCACCGTCGCCGCGCTTGATCATAAGGCAACCGAGATACAGAGGATTGAGCACCGTCTCGCGGGCTTCCTCGATGGACATGCCTTTTTTCTTGCGCAATTCCTGAAGCAGGACTGCGTATGGCTCTGTGAATGAGGTGTCGGATGCGCTGACTATGCGGGCTTTCTCAATATAGGGAAGACCCAGTTCGAAGGCTTTGGCCAGTACTGCTTCTTTTTCTCCGATGAATGTGATGTCGGCTATGCCGGCTTCGATCACCTTGTTTGCTGCCTGAAGCGTACGCGGTTCAAGCGACTCGGGCAGGATCAGCCGCTGTGGATGTTCCTGTGCTTTCTTTGTCAACCTTTCAAAAAGTGTCATGGTAATATAGTTTTTAGATATTTTTGACGATGTCAGAACAACTTCATCTGCAAAATTACAAAAAAGTTCAGGAAAATAAGTAGTATATCATCAATATTTTCTAACTTTACACCGCGAAACGCACCCCCTCGGCAGGGAGTGCTTTCTTTTCATGAGCATGAAAGTTGCAAAACGCCTGTACCTGTACGTCCTGAAGCGGTTTCTCCCACTGTTCGCGATGACATTTTTCATCGTGCTCTTCATCGTACTCATGCAGTTTCTATGGCTTTACATCAATGATCTTGTGGGGAAAGGCCTGTCGGTGGCGGTGCTTGCGGAGTTGTTCTTCTATGCCGCGGTGACCATGGTGCCTATGGCTCTTCCGCTTTCCATTCTGCTGGCGAGTCTGATGACTTTCGGCAATCTGGGCGAGAAATCTGAGCTTACGGCGATCAAGGCCTCCGGAGTGTCGCTTCTGAAGGTGATGAGTCCGCTTATCATTTTTATATCGATAGTGGCCGTCGGTGCTTTTTTCTTTCAGAACGATGTGCTTCCGCGGGCGCAGGTCAAGATGTGGACGCTCCTCTTCTCCGCGCGGCAGAAATCGCCCGAGCTGGAGATTCCGGAAGGATCGTTCTACGACCAGATTCCCGGTTACAGCATCTATGTCAAGCACAAGGACCGCGATACCGGAATGCTCTATGACGCAATGATCTATGATGTGAAGGGAGGCGGTTCGAACGCCACCATCCTGCTGGCTGACTCCGCCCGGCTCGCCTTCACTCCCGACATGAAGTATCTTTATCTCCATCTGTTCCAGGGCGAGCAGTTCGAGAATCTGCGGCAGCAGACGGGGTCCGACCGCAACGTACCCTTCCGTCGGGAATCCTTCCTTGACAAGGAAATCATGATTCCTTTCGATGCCAACTTCAACCGCATTGACGAGGGAGGCATGAGTAGCCAGTATATCGGCAAGAATATAAGACAGTTGCATGTGGCAATAGACTCCATCAGACACCGCATAGACTCGATAGGACTTGAGAATGAGCCGGATTTTCGCTCCAGTTCTTTTCCAAGGCTGATGCCGCCGCGTCGGGATGCTTTCGGAGGATATGCCCCTCCTGCGGATGGAAGAATGACTGCCGCCGTTCCGGTAAAGAGAGCCGCTTCGGAATCGAATAATGTTTCGGCGCAGGAAAACATGCTGCCTCTCAGTCTCGATTCACTGCTTGGCGCACTCAGTCCGGGAGCCCGGGACAATGTTTTTGCTTCAGCTGCCAATGCGCTCAAGACAAGAACTGTCGAGCTGGAATTCCGCTCCATACAGCTTCATGATGAGAAAAAGAGGATGCGCCGGCACGAAATCGAGCTTCTGAAGAAATACACCCTTTCAGTGGCATGCATAATATTCCTTTTCATAGGTGCACCGCTCGGCGCCATTATCAGGAAGGGAGGACTCGGCGCGCCGCTTGTGATATCGGTTATTCTGTTCCTTGTCTATTATGTTATAGACAATACAGGATTCAAAATGGCCCGCGAGGGATATTGGCATGTCTGGATCGGGATATGGCTCTCTACCTTTGTCCTGCTCCCTCTCGGTATTTTCGTCACCTATAAGGCGATGAATGACTCTGCCGTGTTCAATGCCGACCTTTACAAGGAATGGCTGCGTCGCCGTCTCGGATTGCCTGAAAAGCGACTCGTGGTGATGAAGGAGGTGATTATAAATGAAGTCGATCCCGTCCTCGGAGCAGAAATGGCAGGAGAACTTCATGGCGAAGCCCGCGGATGGACGCGTCTTTACCCGGTGCGTGAGAGCTATCGTCAATACTGGCGCAGGGGATATCCTCCTGAATCAATAGACCGCATAGGGATCATGGCAGACAGTGTGGCCGCCTATCTCGGCGATTCTCGCGATGTCCGGGTAATCGACAGGGTGAACCGTTTCCCGGTTGTGAAGTCGCTATGGATTCTCCATCCGGTTTCCGGGCAGAAGTTGCGCAATGCGCTGAAATGGTTTGTGCCTGCGGGAGGGTTACTGTATATCCTTTCATTGCCTTACGCCCGCAGGGTACATAACGATATGGCGAAAGTGGCTGAGCTTTCGGCGGACCTGGAATCCCTGTTGCGTTCCGATCAGGCTGACGGTGGAATTGGCTGACCGGCCGGCCTGACAAACTGGTGGTAAAATTTGCTTTTTTGTTGAAAAAACGCTATCTTTGTGCATTATGCAGTATTATATTACAATCAACGGCCGTACTGTCGGCCCCATGTCGGCCCAGCAGCTGATGTATTATGACATAGACAGCAATACCCCTGTGTCGCGCGACGGCTCGGACTGGGCTCCCATGTTTACTTATCCGGAACTTATGGAGTTGTACAACAGACACCGCGGCAGGGTGTCGGGCGGCACCGACGGAGTTTCGCAGCGGCTCCTATGCGGACTGCTCGCCATTTTTCTCGGGTATCTCGGCATACAGTACTTTGTGGTAGGCAAGACCACCGCCGGCATACTTACGATCCTGCTCTCGCTGGTGACCTGCGGAGGATGGAGTATCATCACCCTCATCCAGGGAATACTGATGTTATGCATGAGTGATGCCGAGTTTAACCGCAAATATGTGCAAACTACCTCCACTTTCCCTATTTTCTGATAACCCACGAAGTCTGCTGGCTCCATGCGCTGACATTCTCTTGCAGGAATGGAGCCTGAGAACCGAAGGATAGCCTCAAAGAATGTCTGAATTAAATCCCTCCGACCGCCGCACCGTCCTTCAGGGGATGTTCCGCGACTGGTATCTTGAATATGCCTCATACGTGATTCTCGAGCGTGCGGTGCCGCACATCGAGGATGGACTCAAGCCGGTGCAGAGACGTATTCTGCATTCGATGCGCACCATTGATGACAGCCATTTCAACAAAGTGGCCAACATCGTGGGCAACACCATGCAGTATCACCCTCACGGAGACGCTTCTATCGGAGATGCTCTCGTGCAGCTCGGACAGAAGGAACTTCTTATAGATACTCAGGGAAACTGGGGAAATATCCTGACCGGCGACTCGGCGGCCGCACCGCGTTACATCGAGGCGAGACTGTCGGAGTTTGCTGTCGAGACCGCGTTCTCTCCGAAAATCACCCAGTGGATGCCCAGTTACGACGGGCGCAAGCAGGAACCGGTGACTCTGCCGATGAAATTCCCGCTGCTCCTTACCCAGGGAGTGGAGGGTATAGCCGTAGGCCTCAGTTCCAAGATTCTGCCTCATAACTTCAACGAGGTTCTCGACGCAGCCATCGACTGTCTGCACGGGCGCTCCTTCACGCTACTGCCCGATTTCCAGACCGGTGGGCTGATGGACGCATCGAAGTATAACGATGGCGCGCGTGGCGGCGCGGTGAAAGTGCGTGCCAAAATAGAGAAACTCGATAACAAGACTCTTGTGATCACCGAACTTCCTTTCGGCAAGACCACATCCACGCTTATATCCTCTATTCTCGCAGCCATGGAGAAGGGGAAGATAAAAATCCGCAAAGTCGATGACAACACCTCGGTAGAGGCGCGGATAATTGTGCACCTGCAGCCGGGAGTGTCGTCCGACAAGACCATCGACGCGCTGTATGCCTTTACCGATTGTGAGGTGTCGATCTCACCGAACTGCTGTGTGATCCGTGACAACAAACCGGAGTTTTTGTCTGTCAGCGAATTGCTGCGTGACTCTGTGCACCGCACGCGTGACATACTCTATCGCGAGCTTGAAATCGCCCTCGCCGAGGCGCGTGAAAGCCAGTTGTTCGCCTCGCTTGAGAAAATATTCATCGAGGAGCGGATCTACAAGGACAAGGCCATAGAGCAGGCAAGCGACATGGAGATGGCCATCAGACGTGTCGACACTTTGATGGAACCATTCAAACCGTCCTTTTTCAGGGAGATAATCGATGAAGATCTTGTCAGGCTCTGGGAAATCAAGATGGCGCGTATCCTTAAGTTCAATTCTGCCAAGGCTGATGAGAAAATAGCAAGGCTTGATGCCGAAATCGGCCGTATCTCCCACGATATGGAGCATATCGACGAGACCACGGAGAAATGGTATCTCCATCTCAAGGAGAAATATGGCGACCGATTCCCGAGACGCACCACCCTCCGGGCGTTCGATTCCATAGAGGCCGCCAAGGTGGCTGAGGCCAACAGACGGCTATATTTCGACGCCGAAGGCGGTTTTATCGGTACGACATTGAAAGACAACGATTTTCTCTTCCCCTGCTCGGATATTGACGATATACTTGTGATTCATCGCGACGGCACGTATAAGATAGTGCGCGTTCAGGACAAGCTGTACATAGGCAAGAAAGTGATTCATATAGGAATATATAAGAAACGGGATTCGCGCACCATATTCAACGTGATCTACCGCAACGGCAAGGCCGGCAATTCCTATATGAAGCGGTTCCATATCTCAGGCCTTACCCGTGAGAAGGAATATAATCTTACCAAAGGAGAACCCGGCAGCCGCGTAGAGTGGCTTACCGCCAATCCCAACGGCGAGGCGGAGACAGTAAGGGTGACTCTGGTGGATGAGCCCAACGGGACAGGGCGCAGGCCCCGCAATACGGAACTGTCGATAAATTTCGCGAATCAGCTTATAAAGGGGCGCGACTCTCTCGGGAATCTGGTGACGAAGTACCGCATCAAGAGCATATCTCTCGAAAGCAAGGGGACGAGCACGCTCGGAGGACGGGAAGTATGGTTCGACCGCGACGTGATCCGCCTCAATTATGATGGCCGTGGTCAAAGTCTCGGCATTTTTCAGGGCGATGACAAGGTGCTCGTCATCACTAAAACCGGAGAATATTTCACCTCTTCCTACTCGGATTCCAACCATTATGCCGACAATATACTGAGGATCGAGAAGTTCGATGAACACAAGGTCTGGACGCTGGCGCTTTTCGACAAAGCTCTCGGTTATCCGTATCTGAAACGGTTTACATTCGAGACTTCGGCACGGCCGCAGCGTTTTGTAGGCGCCGATGAAGGGGGCGACATCCTGTTGCTGTCGGACAAGCCCGATGCCAGATTGAAGCTTCGTTTTGGCGGAGCTGACGAGGTGCGTCCGGATGTGGAGATAGATGCCGCGGAATTCATAGCGGTAAAGAGTTTCAAGGCCAAAGGGAAGCGGCTCACGCAGTTCACGCTTGCTGAAATAGAAGACATCACCCCGGAGCCGGAATCGGCCGAAGAACCGGAACCGACCGCAGTGCCGGAGTCTGTAGATGATGCGGGACAGGATGATGCGGGGAGGCTGACTGATATCTCTGTATATAATGAAACTGAGCCCGACCAGCCCTCTTTGTTTGACTTTGCCGATTAGGCTCTCTCTATTATTAGGAGTCAGTGATATAAAGATATGAGCAGGATAACAGATATAGTGGGGGCGGTTGTCGCTTTGGCGACACTTTTTCCTGCGGATATGTCGGCGGGAGGCCGTCGTTATCGCGGTGGTTGCGATAATGTCGGTGAGGCAGGTTGCTGCACACATAATGAGACTGCGGTACGCAATCAGATCACTCAGGTCTATTCGTTGGATACTGGCGGTGTGACCGCATATTCCTCCTATCTGTCCCCGATGCGTTATAGCGGATGGGGAGTTGCTCTGTCTGGAGAATGGAGCAAGAATCTCAAGCAGAATCCGGATAAGATGCAGATGACATTTGCCGCCAAGCTGGATTGCAGTTCATTGCTGAATCCGGCGAAATCAGCCGGAATGCTTGGAGCGTCGGCATACTTCGGCTGGGGTCTTGCCGCGCAGTGGCGCCCGGCTTGCCGGTGGCATTTCACACTCGGCGGGATGTTCGACCTGTTTGGCGGTGCATTATATCTTATGCGGAACAGCAATAATCCCGTCACTCCTCTTGCCTATGCCGGGATTGATCTCACGGCATCGGCAAGCTTCCGCTTTCGGTTTGGCCGGCTGCCTGTTGTAGTGCGCGATGTAGTCCGGATTCCCTCCGCCGGCGCGTTTTTCTCGCCGCAATACGGAGAGACAATGTATGAGATTTATCTGGGCAACAGGAAGGACCTGGTACATTTCGGATGGTGGGGCAACTCCTTCGGCATCGACAATCTGCTTGCTTTCGACCTTATGTTCGGAAGAAAGTTCCTGCGGCTTGGCTACCGACTCGACCTGCGCACATTCAATGCGGAAAATCTTGACACGCAGATTCTCCGCAATTCTTTCACGATAGCTTACGGTTTCTGAAAGATCTCAGCTCCACTTCGGTGGCCTTTATTAGTCCTGAATCATGGGATGTAGGCCTCAAGTGCCTGGAAGTCTCCTTTCGGGTCGATTACTATTCCAGTGGCTGAGGCGGGGACAAGTATTGTCTCTCCTCGGCGGAGATTCATGGTCTCTCCGCCGCAAGTGATGTCTGCCTCTCCTCCGGTGGCGATGATGATCATGAATGTGTCTGCCTCCTTGTAGTCGCGCATTACTTCGGTGTCGATATTCAGCAGATTCGTTGTGAAATACTGGCATTTGGCCACATTCACCGGTATGTCCGGGCGTTCGGTATATTGAATCTTCGTTGCGTCGGTATCGTTGAAATTGATTGCGTCAAGAGCTTCTTCCACGTGCAGTTTGCGCGGTTTGCCGTCGGCATCAAGCCGTCTGTAGTCATATATGCGGTAAGTCGCGTCGGAGGTTTGCTGGATTTCTGCCACCAGGGAACCGGCGCCGATGGAGTGGACGCGTCCGGCAGGAATGAAATAGACTTCGCCAGGAGTCACATGTGTATAATTCAACACGTTCTCTATCTCTCCCGTGCGGGCAAGCTCGGGATATTCCTCGCGTGTCACCGGGCGTTTGAGGCCGAACGCCAGACGGGCGTCGTGGTCGCTTCCGTCGAGCACATACCACATCTCAGTCTTTCCGTTAGCCATGCCGCGTTTCTGAGCAAGGGTGTCATCCGGGTGCACCTGTACCGACAAGTCCGTGCGTGCGTCGATGAATTTGATCAGTAGCGGAAATCTTTCGCCGTAGCGTGTGAGATTGCGTTCACCCATCATTTTCGCACCGTGGCGGCGGATCAGCTCTATAAGAGTCAGCCCTTTGTCAGGCCCGGAGACGACTGTCGACTCACTGCCCTCGACACCGCTGATTTCCCAGCTTTCTCCTACGTTTGCAGGAGCGTCCGGTATGTGTTTGAGCGCGGCAATCTTGTCGCCACCCCATATTGTAGTTTTGAGTATCGGGTTAAATTTCCACATGATTCAGGTTTTGAATTCTATCTATGTGCTGATATGTACGTGATACATCATGCATCCCTGCGCGAAAAATCCGAAACCTTACGCGCATACGGATATGATTGCAAATTTACGAAAAATCCGCAATCCTACAATATCCGTAACGGTATTTCTGAAAATTATCTGCGATCTCTGTCTATGGAATTAAAATACGGGATCGCAGACTGATCAGGTCACATGTCTGCATACTCGCGCACAGTGGGACTTCCCACATCGACACCATATTCGTTTGCAAAACGGAGAATTGCCCGTGCCAGCGTGGGCTTCAGTTCTTCCGGACAATAACGGAAATATGCTTCTGCGGCGCGTACGTGTGCGGCATCCGGCATGGGATATTCCCTTATTTCAGGGAGTCCGAACACGCTGTCGGGGAGTTCCTTCCTTTCTTTGGTATCCAGTTTGTCGTTCATAGTTTAAATTATATGGTTACAAGGTGTGATTTCGGATATTGTTATTATACAGTATTATAACATTTTTACGGTTCATCCGGTTTGTTTTTACCGAGTATTTTTATCGCGGTCTCAAGTATGGCGTCTTTTCCCTCGGCAAGTTCTTTTTCCGGGCTGTGTACCTCGTATCCTTCGGTGGGATCTATGCCGGATTCCGTGGATCTGTCTTCAGGGTCGGTAATCGGGCAGGAGGAGAAGCGGATTGCCCATCCGTTGGGTATTTCCGATGAGAATGGGAGGCCACCTCCTCCTCCGGTACGCGCACCGACAATCCTTACCTGCGGCAGTGATTTCATCACTGCCACAAAGTTGTTGGCCGCACTGAAGCAGGACCGGTTGGTCAGCACCGCTATCGGTTTGGAATAATGCACCCGCTCTTCGCCGGCGGGAGAATATACGATGCGGAACGGCTCGGAAAAGTCATCAGGTCCCGGTCCGGTCTTGTGCCGGATATAGCCTCCTGTCACATCCTGGTCGATAAATCTGCTTACGAACTTTCCTACATTCGAGAGATAGCCTCCTCCATTGTCGCGGATGTCGATTATAAGCCCCTCTGTACCGGCGAGTACAGAAAGCACATAGTCGAGAGCCGTATCGGATACGGCAGTGGAAAATGACGGAAAATAGATGTAGCCAACGTTTGCCGGCATGAAAATCAGGTATTGCATGCCGTTGGTCTGCAGTCCGCCGAACTTCAGATAATATTGCTGAAGGGTGCGTTTGTTGAAATCCTGCGGATAGTCGCTCCACCATTTCTTGTAATAGCTTGTGGAGAAAGGCGCTGTCAGATTTACATGTCCGTCCTCAAGACCGTCGAGAAGATCGGAGAGGATAAAGAAGAGATCCGCTTCGGTGGTCTTGCTGTCGATCATCGCGCGGTATTTTCTGCATGAGTCGGGCCAGTTGATCTGTTTTTCCGAAAGATAGCAGTACCGGCTGGATATTATATCCGAAAGTGCGTCAAAATTCGCATAGAGGTCGCGGCTTCCGGCATCGGCATATTCGGGGAGTTCACGGCATCCTCCGGTCGCGAGCATCAGCAGGCCTGTCAGTATGGATGCTCCGAGGCGTTTCATTCGTAACTTGTGGGGTCTGGTACTCCCGATACGGCGAATGCCTCTTTCCGCTCGGTGCAGGTGCCGCAAGTGCCGCAATGCCGCTCGCCGCCTTTGTAGCAGGAATATGTGTCGGCATAGTTCACACCCAGTTTTGATCCGCGTGCCACTATGTCCGCCTTGGTGATGTCTGTGTAAGGGGCAAGTATGCTGACGTTTATGTAAGTACCTTCCCGCATCGCCAGGTCCATGGCCTCGACGAAGGGGCGCCGGCAGTCGGGATATATTGCGTGGTCGCCGCCGTGGTTGGCGATGAGCACATGTTTCAGCCCGCGGCTTTCGGCAAGTCCGCAGGCCACCGAGAGCATTATGCCGTTGCGGAAAGGCACCACCGTGCTTTTCATGTTATCGGTGTCATAGCCGCCGTCGGGAATGGCGTCGGCTCCGGACAGCAGTGAGCTTTTGAAGTATTCTCCCATGAAACTGAGGGGAATCACTATGTGCTCGATGCCGAGCGCCGCACATTGGCGCCTGGCGCAGGCTATCTCCCGCCCGTTATGGTTTGAGCCATAATCGAAGGTCACGGCAAGAGCTGTTCTTTCTTTGTACTCATGCAGGAGAGTAGTGGAGTCGAGCCCTCCCGAAAGAACTATCAGAGAATCTTTGTCGCAGATCATAATTCCGGCATTATTGGGGTAATTCAGTCTGAGAAATGATTCAGCGCGAGAACTGTTGTTCACGGCGCCGGGCGGCGAGGTCCGAGTGTTCCGCGTCGCCATAGTTGGCGAAGGGATGGATCGATATGCCGCCGCGCGGCATGAACTCCCCGCGTACCTCGATGTAACGCGGATCCATCAGTGCCGAAAGGTCCTTCATGATGATATTCACGCAGTCTTCGTGGAAATCGCCATGGTTGCGGAATGAAAAGAGATACAGTTTAAGACTTTTGCTCTCCACCATCCGTTGCCTCGGAATGTAAGATATATAGATGTGGCCGAAGTCGGGCTGGCCGGTTTTCGGGCAGAGTGTGGTGAATTCGGGACAGTCGAACGTTACAACGTACTCGTTTTCGGGATGTTTGTTCTCGAAAGTCTCTAGCACGGAGGGATTGTAATTGTCGTGGTAGACGGTTCCCTGGTTTCCGAGGAGGGTCACGCCCTCAAGTTCTTTGTCGCTTCTCATTTTCTATGGTGGTGATGGTTGATTTATTCGCCGTCGTGTGCGGCGTTACGGTATGCCGAGGTAGCGGTGGAGCTGGACAGAAAGGGTCCAGCGCGGGTCGGCGAGCACACGGCTTACGGTGCGCAGCCGGTTGCGGCGGAATTCTTCCTGGTCGGGCACATAGCAGGGCTGAAGATACATCAGGGTATTTTCTTTTTTGCACTTCAGGCTGAAATATTGGTCAAGATCCTGACCTACGTCTATTACTTTTATTTCGTCCGCCCGGTTTACGATAATCCTTGCGTTTCCAGCGGATTGTTTTCCGGACGATCCTTCATCTTCATCGCTGTAAAGGGTGCCGGATTTGGATTTTACTCCGATCTTAGGAGACACTGTCACCCAGTCTATTCCGGCAGGAAGTTCTCGCGAGCCGTTGGTCTCGATGGCAATCTTTTTGCCGGTGGCGCGCTTTAGGAGATGGATAAAGTCGGAGTCGATCCAAAGGGAAGGCTCTCCGCCGGTGAGTACGATCCAGTCGGCTTTATAGAGGTTCACGGCATGTATGATGGCGTCATTGTCCATATAGATGCCTTCGCTGTGGGATGTGTCGCAGAAGCTGCAGTCGAGGTTGCATCCCGAAAAACGAATAAACACCGACGGATAGCCGGTGTGATGACCTTCCCCTTGGAGGGAATAGAAAATCTCGTTAATCTTTTTCATAGATAGCGCAGTTGCCCTCGCTTTCCATTACCTCGCAACGGAAGCATCCGGGGACGGTGTCGACGATCCACCGGGCGATGTTTTCCGCCGTAGGGTTGAAGGGGAGCACGTCGTTGAGCACCTTGTGGTCGAGGGCGTCGGTGATGCGTCGCTTGATGTGGGTGAAGTCAGCCACCATACCGTCGGCGTTGAGTTCGCGGGCGCGGCATTCCACAGTCACAATCCAGTTGTGGCCGTGGAGTGCCGAGCATTTGCTTTCGTAGCTGAGTTCCAGCCGGTGGGCGGCGCTCACTTCAAATCTCTTCTTTACTATATACATTTACTGTCCGCTGCTGAATTATTTCTTGCGGGAGACGCGTTTTTTCTTTTCGGGAACGGCAGGGGTTTCGTTTATGCCGGCGAGAGCCCCGTCGATCATGATGCGGCCGCAATATTCGCAGACAATCACTTTCTTGTGCATCTTGATCTCCAGCTGGCGCTGCGGGGGGATGCGGTTGAAGCAGCCTCCGCAGGCGTCACGCTGAACGGTGACTATACCGAGACCGTTACGTGCATTCTTGCGGATCCGCTTGAACGCCTCCAGAGTATAGCGGTCCACCATCGGCTCGAGTTCTTTTGCTTTCTGGCGGAGTTCGTCTTCCTGCTGTCGTGTCTCTGAGATGATCTCATCGAGTTCCTGGCGTTTCTGCTCCAGAATGTGGCGGTTGTCTTCGAGCAGAGCCTGGTCGGTCTCTATGTCGGCATGCTTCTGGGCAATGCGTTCATTGGCCTCGCGGATGTTCTTTTCGGCAAGTTCCACCTCAAGGCTCTCGTATTCCTTCTCCTTCTCGAGGAATGCGTACTCGCGGTTGTTGCGTACGTTGTTGATCTGCTCCTCGTACTTGGCGATCTTCACTTTCCGGTCCTCGATCTCTCCGGTTTTGGTCTTGATGAGTTTGTCGAGTTCCTTGAGTTCTTCCTCGTGTTTGGCGATACGGGTTTCGTAACGGGCGATTTCATCCTCGCGGTCTTTTACCTCGTTTGGGAGTTCGCCGCGGAGAATCCTGATGCGGTCAATCTCGGAAAGGTATGACTGGAGCTTGTAGAGGGCTTTGAGCCGTTCTTCCACGCTGCGGTCCTTATCTGCTTTTTTTTCTGCCATATCTTGTTAATTCACTATTCTTTAATCTATTATAATACGAAACTTCTTCCTGTTGTCTCCTCTCCCCGGATGTCATATCACTCCGACTGGACTCCGGTTTGATTCGGAGAAATAGGTGACGAGTCCGGGATGTTTTTCGCGGATTATCCGCGAGAGAATCCGTGTGGAGCAGAGTTCGCTCTCGAAGTGTCCTATGTCGGCGACTACGATGTCGAGGCCCCATGTGGTGAAGTCGTGGTATTTCACGTCGCCGGTCACGATTATGTCGGCTCCTGCCTTTATCGCCTGTGGGATCAGACTCGCTCCGGAACCTCCGCAGAGAGCTACACGTTTGACCACAATCTGCGGACTCTGGGCCGAGTATCTCAGTGCCTTCACGTGGAATTTATCCTTGAGGCGGCGCAGGAATTCGAGCTTGGGGGCGGGGGTGATGTTGCCGACTACCCCGAGGCCTTCGCGGCGGTAGGCATCGCGGGGTTCGAGCACGCAGATGTCGGTAAGGCCGAGCATGTGGGCCATTTCGTGGCTTACGCCGTCCCATGCCGAGTCGAGGTTGGTGTGCGCCGAGTAGATAGCCACGTTGTCGCGCAGGGCGCGGATGGCTATGCGCTCGGTGTCGGTGCGTCCGGTCAGCTGCTTGAGTCCGCGGAAAATCAGCGGATGGTGGCTCACCACCATGTTGCAGCTGCGTCGCAGAGCCTCGTCGAGAGTCTCCTCCGTGACATCAAGACATAGAAGCACTCCTGATACCTCCATCCCGGGGTCTCCGATCTGAAGGCCCGCGTTGTCGTAATCCTCCTGCAGATGGAGAGGGGCGAAATCTTCGATCGCGGCGGCTATGTCACTTACCTTTGTCATCGGCGGGACGCAGTTCAAGACGCAGTTCTTCGAGCTGGGCGGATTCGATGGGAGAGGGAGACTCGTTCATCACGTCGCGGCCCGAATTGTTTTTGGGGAATGCAATGGTGTCGCGGATGGTGTCGAGGCCGGCAAGCATCGACACGAAACGGTCGAATCCGAGAGCCAGACCTCCGTGGGGGGGCGCACCGTATCTGAAGGCGTTCATCAGGAAACCGAATTGTTCCTGTGCGCGCTCGGGAGTGAACCCGAGGAGCTCGAACATCTGGTCCTGAAGCTCTGAGTCGTGTATTCTGATCGAGCCTCCGCCGAGTTCCGTACCGTTCACCACGATGTCGTAAGCTGTGGCGCGTACTCGGCCAGTGTCGCTCTTGAGCAGCGGGATGTCCTCCGGATTGGGGGCTGTGAAGGGATGGTGCATGGCGTAATACCTCTGCGTTTCGTCATCCCATTCGAAGAGGGGGAAGTCCACCACCCAGAGGGGGGCGAACACCTCGCGGTCGCGGAATCCGAGACGCTCTCCCATTTCGAGACGAAGCTCGCACAGTTGTTTGCGGGTCTTCATGGCATTGTCGCCGGCCATCACCAGCAGGAGGTCTCCCGCCTTGGCGTCTGCTCGGCGTCCCCAGTCTGCAAGCTGTTCGGGAGTGTAGAATTTGCCGATGGAGCTCTTGACTTCTCCGTCAGGTCCGAATTTCACCCACATAAGGCCTTTGGCCCCGATCTGAGGACGCTTTACGAACTCGGTGAGCTCGTCGATCTGCTTGCGGGTGTATTCCGCGCAACCTGGTGCACATATACCCACGACAATTTCGGCATCGTCGGCCACGGCGAAGCCGTTACCTTTGGCCAGATCGGTGAAATCGACAAACTCCATGCCGAAACGGATGTCGGGCTTGTCGCTTCCGTATCGTGTCATGGCTTCCTGCCATGTGATGCGCGGGAAGGCGTCGGGGAAATCCATACCCTTTACATATTTGAAGATGTGCTTCACAAGACCCTCGAACATGCGGATCACGTCCTCCTGCTCCACGAAGCTCATCTCGCAGTCTATCTGCGTGAACTCGGGCTGGCGGTCGGCGCGAAGGTCTTCGTCGCGGAAGCACTTTGCAATCTGGAAGTAACGGTCGAATCCGCTCACCATCAGGAGTTGCTTGAAAAGCTGAGGACTCTGCGGCAGAGCATAGAATTCACCGGGATTCATGCGGGAGGGGACCACGAAGTCGCGGGCTCCTTCAGGCGTGGATTTCACCAGAATCGGCGTTTCCACCTCAAGGAATCCGTTGGCGTCGAGATACCGGCGGATTTCGAAGGCCATTCTGTGACGCAGTTCGAGATTTTTGCGTACTGCCGGACGGCGGAGGTCCAGATAGCGGTATTTCATGCGCAGGTCATCGCCGCCGTCGGTGTTGTCCTCGATGGTGAATGGCGGCACATCGCTGCGGTTGAGCACTTCCAGGCCACCGGCTATCACCTCGATGTCTCCGGTGGGAAGGCTGGGGTTTTTTGAGCTTCTCTCGCGTACGGTACCTGTTACCTGCACCACAAATTCGCGGCCGAGTCTGTTGGCCTTGTCGGCCAGTACGGCATCTATGTCCTGACCGAATACCACCTGGGTTATTCCATAACGGTCGCGGACATCGACAAACGTCATGCCGCCCATCTTGCGGATTCTCTGAACCCATCCGGCGAGCCTGACCTCTTTGCCGGCATCGGCAAGTCTCAACTCGCCGCAAGTATTGTCTCTATACATTGCAAACTATAGAAAATAAATTTCTTCTGGCCGGTCGTCCCTCATTTCCGATGCATGAAGCGCATACGCCGGGGCGCGACGAATGACCAAGGTACTTTAAACGTGCAAATTTAGCAAAAAAAACCGATATGACGAAATCTTTTCGCATTTTCGCCTTTGAATTCTCCCGGCCTTTTCATGCTGAGCGTGAAATTCTTTTTTTCAGTTCTGTCAGTTCGGGGAAATGAAAGATGAAGGATATGCCGGCGTAGAGTCCTCCTCCTGCAGTTGTCACGCAGAGCAGCAGCAGAGCCGGATGCAGGGGGAGAAACAGAGTGGCGAATGCGGCGCTGCCGGCCAGCGACGCTGCTGCTGCGTATGGCGCGAGATCGCGGAGCATAAGGGCCGTCCTGTAGCCTGTGGCCCGGCTCACAATCGCCATCGCCGCCAGCCAGGTCAATGCCGAGGCCCCGAGCTGTCCCCACACCAGCAACGGCACGCTGTGGTACCAGACCGTGCACAGAACCGCCGCGACAACAAGCCCGTCTTTCACCAGTTCGATGATGAAAAGCCGTCTGGCGTAGCCGAGCGCAAGTATGTAGTTGTTGTATAGCGATGTCAGGACAAGAAAGATACCCCTTATTGTAAGGATTTGAAACAAAGGTATGGCCGAGTCCCATTTGTGGCCGAACAGCGTGTGGAAAAGCGGTGCTCCCGCTACAGCCACTCCGATCATCACGGGGAAAACTACAAAAGCCGCGAAGCGATGGATCTTACCCATATAATCATGGAATTCGTCACCGTTGTCCTGTACTTTTGCCAGAACAGGCACGAAGGAGGCTGTGAACACCTGAGAGATCGATGCGCTCCCCATCTTGCTCCATTTGTCGGCCTGGGTATAGACTCCAAGCGAGGTTAGATTGTAGAATGCACCGATCACGAAGGAGTAGATGTACAGAAAAAAAGTATTTAGAGCCGATGAAGAGAACACAGAAAATCCCACACGCCATATCCGTCTGACAGTGTCGGTGCTGAAGCACAGTCCAGGACGCCATTTCCCCGTGAGCCATAGCCATCCGGACTTTATGGCGGACAGTGCCACCGACTGCCATACCAGCGCCCAGGCTCCATATCCGGAAAAAGCCAGCCATACGCCGAGTATGCCTGAGAAGGTCAGTCCTACCATGTTTGCAACTGCAATCTGCTTTACATCCATGCGTTTCATCAGCCGTGTGGTCTGGACGAGTCCGAGTCCGTTAAGGATAAAGGTCAGAAACATTACCCTTGAAAGAGGAATCAGCCGCCGGTCGTTCTGAAAAATCTCGGCTATGAGCGGAGCACTGAAGAATAGTGCGGCATAGACGGAGACTGACACCGCGAGGTTAAACCAGAATACAGTCGAGTAGTCGCGTTCAGACACCTCCTTGCTGCGTAGTAAGGATGACCCGAAGCCACTGTCGACAAAGAGAATTCCGAACGCCTGGAACACGAGCAATGCGCCGACAAGTCCGAAGTCCTCCTTGGAGAGCAGATTGGCGAGCACCACTCCGACCACGGCGTAGAGCAACTGCGATGAGAAGCGGTCTATCGTGTTCCATTTCAGCGTCTTGGCTGTCCTGTTCTTTAATTCGCGGTTCATTGCCGGACAATTTGTTATGCAGCTGATCGGGGAAAGGATGGCGATTACTCAGCGAGAGCCTGATTTTTAAGCCATTGTCCGGCTATTTCATCGAGTAGGGATAATAATTCATCGTACTTCTCGATGCGCAGAAGCCGGATTCTGGTCTGGCGGAAATCGTGAAGACCTTTGAAGAGGGGAGATGCGGCGAGGTGCCGGCGGATATGGAGTATGCCGCGGTATTCATCGATACGCTCCACACTCTCGGAGATCTGACGCTTCAGCAGTGCGAGTTTCTCTTCGACCGGGATCGGAGTTGCCGTGCCGGTGTCGAGGAGTTCCCTCACTTCTCGGAAAATCCATGGAGCACCGAACGATGCGCGGCCGATCATCACGCCGTCCACTCCGTAGCGGTCGAATGCGTCTCGGGCTTTTTCGGCGCTGGTGATGTCACCGTTGCCGATTACCGGTATTTCCATGCGCGGGTCCTCTTTCAGCGCGCCTATAAGACTCCAGTCGGCCTCTCCGGTGTACATCTGGGAGCGGGTACGGCCGTGGACTGTCAGCGCCTTGATGCCGCAGTCCTGAAGGCGGGGTCCGAGGTCACATATTATCTTGTTCTCGCAGTCCCATCCGAGTCTTGTCTTGACAGTTACGGGAAGTGATACGGCCTTCACCACCTCTGCGGTGATCCGGAGCATCTTGGGAATGTCTCGGAGCATTCCGGCGCCGGCTCCTTTGGATGCCACTTTTTTCACCGGACAGCCGAAATTGATATCGATAAGGTCCGGCCCTGCCTGCTCTACAATTTTCGCGGCTTCGACCATCGCGTCCGGTTCGCGGCCATATATCTGTATCGCCACCGGTCGCTCGCGCTGGTCTATGTGCAGTTTGCGCACGGTGGATTTCACATCGCGGACCAGTGCCTCGGCCGATACGAATTCCGTGTAGACCATGGCGGCTCCCATTTCTCGGCAGATCAGTCGGAAACTGGCGTCGGTCACATCCTCCATCGGTGCGAGCATCACGGGGCGTTCTCCTAATTCGATGTTGTCAATCTTCATTATGTGGTGATGATTGGGACTGTCAGGTAAGGGTCAGTCGTGAGAGTTCTTTTGAAGCTATGAGGGCTGCCATGTCGCGGAGGTCGTCGGGGGTCACGGCGCGTATCTGCTCCGCGGTGTGCGCTATGTCGTGGACTTCTCCGAAATACAGCAGACTTTTGGCCAGGGCCATGGCGCAGTTCTCGCGATGGTCGCCGCTTACTGTGAGCTGGCCGCAATATTGGTCGCGTGCGGCGTCAAAGGCTCTCGGAGAGAGACGGTCGGATGCGAGTCGCGAGATTTCATCGGAGATGATGCGTAAGCATTTTTCCACCTTGTCGGGCTGCGAACCGAAGTATATCAGCATTGAGCCGCAGTCGCTCATCAGCGTCAGGGCGCTGTCGACTGTATATACAAGTCCCCGTTTCTCGCGGAGTTCGCGGTTGAGCCGGGAGTTCATGCATGGGCCTCCGAGAATGTTGTTGAGGAGAAAGAGAGCATACCGGCGGGGATCGTTACGTGCGAAAAGCCGCGTGCCGATGATCGTGTTCGCCTGCTGGTGTCCGCGGTCGCGGGTTTCGCGGAAGGCCGGCAGCTCGGCAGGAGTCACCCGGCAGCTTTCATTTTCGGAGAAGGATAGATCGCCGAAGTGACGTTCGAGAAGGCGGAGGTTGCGCTGCTCGTTGCCAGGGTCCACGCAGTACAGCACTATGTTGGCGGGTGTATAGCGGGAGTCGATGAATGCTCGTCCGTTGCCGCCGGTGAGGGCCTTTACGCTTTTTTCGCTTCCCAATATGTTGTGTGAGAGTGCACTTCCGGCATAAAGCAGTTCATCGAATTCGTCGTAGACAGCGTCTGCAGGGGAGTCGGCGTAGGAGTGGATTTCCTCGATGATCACATCTCGTTCGCGTTCTATTTCTGCGGTGGGGAAGGTGGCGTTTTTTATAAGGTCGGCTATGAGTTCGATGGCTCTGGGGGCATATCCCGCGGGAGCGTTGGTGTAGATGAGCGTCTCTTCTTTGGTTGTGTACGCGTTGAGTTCGCCGCCGATGCTTTCCATTCTGTTAGAGATGTGCCAGGAGGAGCGGTGGCGTGTCCCCTTGAATAAGGTGTGTTCCACAAAATGTGCCAGTCCGTCGCGTCCTTCGCCGTCATCACGGCTGCCGGCGGCGATGGCTGCGCCGATGTACGACACCGGGCTGTCCGAATGCCGGACCACGGCGCGGATACCGTTGGAAAACGTGGTGATTATCATAACTGCAATAAGAAAAGGGCCGAGGCTCTAAAGCCGCGGCCCCTTTTCATAAAATAAATTAAATGTTTTATTATTTTATGGATGGTTTCTTATCAACGGGAGGTCCTTGTCTTATTTGCCAAGACGTCCCTGCTCACGGCCGATGTAGGCATCGATGCTGCCGTTGCCGAGCGCGAAGTCGGGATAATCCTTCTTTATGGTCTGGTAGCATTCGAGCGCAAGGTCGTACTTCTTCTGCGCGTCGTAGACGTTGGCTTCCTTGAGGAGGACACGTGGAACGATCTGTCCGTTGCCTTTGGCTTTCTTCACGGCCTTCTTATAGGAATCGATTGCCTGATCGTACTGCTTGAGGTTGACCTGACAGTCTCCTTTCAGGACAAGCGCGTTGGCTGCGAGGATCGGTTCCGAAGTGCTGAATTTGTCAAGATAATTCAGAGCCTCCTTGTATTTTCCGAGAGTGTAATAGTGTTCGGCGGCATTGAGGGCCGCGATATGTCCGGCGTCGTTGCCGCCGAATTTGTCTGCGACTTTTGCATATTCCGCGGCGGCTGTGGAATCGTTGCCCTGGGCGAGGATCTCTACCTGGTTGTAGGCCTCGAACGAACGGTTCAGGCGCGGGTTGCGGTAGATGTACAGGTAGCTGACGATGAATGCGGCAATTACAAGAATGCCGCCGATTGTCCAGTATATCACCTTCTTGTTGTTGGCGATTTTTTCGGTCGCGCTGCTGAGGTTGTCGTTGATTTTTTCAATAGCGTTAGCCTCTTCGGCTTCATGATTATTTGCCATTTCTCTGTTTTCGGTTTTGTTCGGTTATTAAGCTCCTTTTCGCCAGAATCTCGCCAAGAGCGGAAGGCGCTGCGGATTCAACACGCAAAGTTAATAAAAATAATCGGATTCGTTGCAAATTTAAAGAATATTTTCATCAATGCTTTCAATCTTTTCCTTTCACTCTTTTTTATGCGGCATGATTCTCTTGAGGAGGAACCTGATGAAGAAGCGGATGTCCGTGTTGAGGCTCCGTATGGGCGTGAGGATAGGTCTGAAGCGTTTTTTTCCCTTCGGGTCGCAGAATATGCTTATGCTCGAGGGATGGCATTCGACCTCGACTGTCTCGGGCATTTCCGCCACATCGCCGTCGATGTGGACTGTGCCGGGGAGTTTGCGGATGGTGGCTCTCGGTGTGCGGATTGTCTGGATTATGATGTTGCTGTTGATTCGTCCCGTGAAAAGTTCCACTCCCACCATGACGCGGGTAAAAGGATCGCCGGAGTGTATCACCGTGATGTCGAGCACTCCGTCGTGGATCGAGGCCGTGGGGGCGATGAATGCGTTGTTGCCGTACTGCGACGCATTGCATACCGCCACAAGAAAGGCTTTCACCCGGAATGTGGCTTCCGGAGTGGAGATCTCGTATTCCTCCGACCTGTACTTAAGGTAAACCTTGAATACGCTCTGCAGGTAGGTGATAAGTCCGCGTCGGCTTGCCGATGAGAACTGGCGGCTCACTTCGGCGTCGAACCCCATGCCGAACGTGCAGAAAAAAGGGCGTCCGTTGGCTGTGCCGTAGTCGCATCTCTTGGGATAATCTGCCGCGATCACATCGATTGCCTTATCAATGTCGATTGAAAGAATCACGTGGCGGGCAAGCCCGTTGCCCGACCCGAGGGGGATGATGCCGAGCACAGTGCGGCTTCCGGCTATGCCGGTGGCAACCTCGTTGACCGTGCCGTCGCCCCCGGCGGCCACAACCGCGTAGTATCCCTTTTCGGCGGCTTCTCGCGCCAGCTCAAGCGCATGCCCCGCCCGTTCGGTGGCTTTGGTCTTAACTTCATATCCGGCGGCTTCCAGCCGGCGGTGCGCCGTCGCGATTATCTCCCGCTTCGGAAGTATCCCCGAAATGGGATTCACTATCAAAAGTAACTTTTTGCTCATGTTTAGTGTATAAAAACGCGATTTTAAGGCTTCTATGGGAATGTTTTATAACATAATAGACTGTATAAATGCCAATTTTCTACAAAAATAACTAAAAATATCGAAAATTATGTTTTATAACATCACATTTTTTTTGGAATCGCTTTTCAGATGAAGTAATTTTGCGGTGTAAAAAATGAGAAATGAGAAAAGCCTTATAGGTACAACATAGAACCTTAATACCGATTTATCTTAGGTCTAATGCCTGAAAAACGGAAGTGATAAAATATTAACTGAAACAACAGGGTAATTGATTATTATTTTGACCTTAATCTGAAATTGGAAAAAGATACCGGCGGGAGTCGTCAATCTTTCTCACGAGCTTTCAACGTTCTGTTGGGGGCTCGTTAGTTTTTCAGAATAATCTTCCGGATAATACAAGAACAACAATGGCGGAAGCAATGTTTGCTTCCGCCATTGAATTGTCGTTATGTCCGGTCAGGCCGGAATTAATTATTTCTTCTTGGCGGGTGCGAATCCGCGGAGTCGGAGAAGTGCGCCGGTATCGGGGGTGTGGCCGCGGAAACGCTTGAAGAGTACCATGGCGTCCTCGGTGTCGCCCGCCTGGAGAATGTTCTTCTTGAAGGAAGCCGCTGTCTTGGGGTCGAAGATTCCTTTCTCCTCGAATAGTTCCCATGCGTCGGCTTCGAGGACCTGTGCCCAGGTATAGGTGTAGTATCCGGAAGCATAGCCGTCATCGCCGAAGATGTGCTTGAAGTAGGGAGAGCGGTAGCGGAATGTGATTTCCTTAGGCATACCGATCTTTTCGGCTACCTCGGCCTCGAAGGCCGCGGGGTCGGCCACTTCCGTCTGCTGTCCGTACATCATGTCGAGAATGGCGGCTCCTACAGCCTCGGTGGTGACGAAGCCTTCGTTGAATGTTCCGCTTGCGGTGAGTTTCTCGATTACGTCATCCGGAATAGCTTCTCCGGTCTTGTAGTGGCGCGCATATTTCTTAAGCACTTCGGGAGCGAATCCCCAGTGTTCGTATAGCTGTGAGCAGAGTTCCACGTAGTCGCGGTCGACGTTGGTGCCGGCCAGCGACTTGTAGGGCGCTGTGGTGAGCATTCCCTGGAGAGCGTGGCCGAACTCGTGGAAGAGAGTCTCCACCTCGTCGAGCGTGAGAAGCGAGGGAGTCTCGGCTGTGGGTGCCGTGAAGTTGCCGACATTGTATACGATGGGACGTTTGTAGGAGCCGTCGCCGTAGAGACCGGCGCCCTGCATCTGTTCCATCCATGCTCCCTGGCGTTTGGTGGCGCGGGGGAAATAGTCGCACATCCAGACGGCTACATGTTCGCCGGTCTTGGCGTCGACCACATCGTAGACCATCACATCCTCATGATATTTGGGAGCGTCGGGCATCGGGACCATCTTTACCCCGAAGAGTTTCTCCGTGGTGTCGAAGAGTCCTTTCTTCACGGCTTCGAGTTCGAAGTAGGGACGGAGGGCTGCCTCGTCGAGGTCGAATTTCTCCTTCTTTACCTTGTCAGCGTAATAGTAGTAGTCGTAGGGGGCGATTTTGAAACCGCCTCCATGGGCGTCTACGTATTTCTGCATGTCCGCCACTTCCTCTGCGGAGCGGGCTACAGCCGGTTCGAACACCTGCATCAACAGTTCGGAAGCGGCCTCCGGGGTCTTGGCCATCACGCGGGAGGTCATCATCCTGGCAAAGTTGTCAAAGCCCATAAGTCTGGCCTTTTCATTGCGCAGCCTGACTATCTCGGAGATGACCGGGAGGTTGGAATTGTCGCCGTACGATGCGAGGCTGGTGTATCCCTCGTAGACTGCCTTGCGGAGGCCGCGGTTGTCGGCATACTGCAGCACGGGCAGACGGCTCGGTGCATGGAGCGTGAAGACCCAGAGACCGTCAAGGTTGCGGGCCTTGGCCTCCTGGGCGGCCATCGCCACTGATGACTCCGGCAGTCCGGCGAGATCCTGCTCGTCGTATACTACAACTGCAAACTGGTTTGTGGCGCTGAGAAGATTTTTGTTGAACTTGATGAAAAGTTTCGATATCTGGTCATTGATCTTGACGAGTTGCTCTTTTTTGTCGGCGGGAAGAGCCGCGCCCTGCTCGGCGAACTCGCGGTAATATTTCTCCACGAGGCGCTTCTGCACCGGTGTGAGTTTCAGCTTGTCGCGGGAGTCATAGACCTGACGGATGCGGTCAAAGAGAGCCTGATTGAGGTTTACTTTGTTGTTGGCCTCGTTCAGCAGGGGGATTGCCTGTTCCGACATCTCGGCGAACTCGGGAGTGCCGAGAGCCTCCATATAATGGTAGAAAACAGCCGCCACGCGTTCCAGAATCGGAGAGAGATTCTCGAGCGGAAGGATGGTGTTGTCGAAATCGGGAGTGGCGCGGTTCATGACAATCGCGTTGATTGCGCGGTCCTGCTCCTCGATGCCGGCCTTGATGGCGGGGATGAAATCGGATGTGGTGATTTTGTCGAAAGGGGCGATTTCATACTTTGTGTCGTACGGCTGAAGGAATGGATTCTGTCGTTCGGCAGCCATGGCGGTCGTGGTGTTGACGGCGAGGAGCAGAGCTCCTCCGGCCAGAATGGATGATAATCTCATTATTTGAAAGATTAGAAATAGTTTTAAGATTTGGAGACAAAAATACAAAAAAATATCCCGGCGCCAAAATTATGATATATATTTTCTTTAAATATATTCATTCTCGTTTTGTCAGAACCATTGAGGATAAAGGCAACGGCTCCCGGAGCCGGAGGGCTCGGGAGCCGGTTTAGGAACGCGCCTGACGCGTTGTGGAGTCGGGTCGGGATTATTTGCCGAGGTCGGCGGCCGGTTTGAACTTCACTACCTTGCGGGCCGGGATCTCGATTTTCTCTTTTGTGCGCGGGTTGATGCCGGTACGGGCCTCTTTCTCCATTACGGAAAATGTGCCGAATCCGATGAGCTGTACCTTATCGTCGTTGGAGAGCGCCTGGGCTATTGATTCGAGAACTGCGTCAAGAGCTGCCTTGGCGTCAACTTTGTTGAGTTTTGCCTTGGCGGCGATTTCGTTAACTAAATCTGTCTTGTTCATATAGGTGAATTTTAGTGAAGTCGGCTCCGCTTGGGTGACATTGTCAATGCCGGGTCATGGGTCGTCTTCGGGTTAGAGTATGGTTTTTCATTTAAGTGCCTTTCCACAAAAAATGTCAACGCTGTGGCTTGGGATAGATGTCCGTCGGGCTTCTGAAAGCACTTGAATTATTGTCCCGGACATTTACGCCCACAAATATAGCACATTATGGACTATCCACAAACAAATTCGGTAAAAAAAGCTTTTATTTTGCGGAATTTTTCCGAAATTTCTGTAATTTTATGGACTTTCCGACGCAAAATCACGGGAAATCAGCATAAAACCGGTATCTGTGGTTAAATCTATGCCTACAACATGAACATTTGTATGGCACCGGTAGTTCTGACTCCGTGTAATTTTCAAAGATGACAATATTAATTTTTGAAAAAACTCCGTTTTGTAATTATATACCCCATTTAGTTTTCCCGTGACGAAGTCGCGGGATAGAAAAAGATTAGATAATGGCATCATTCAGCTCAAGAATAGACATACCGCCCGTAACCAAGAATCTGCTTGTCATCAATATCATGTTATGGCTGGTGGAGTTCATATTTCCAGGTTTTGCCGAGCGGACCCTTCTTCCCCGCCTCGGGCTGCATTATATCGGCAGCGATCTGTTCAATCCAGCTCAGCTGTTCACATACATGTTCCTGCACGATCCTTCAGGGATCACGCATATATTCTTCAATATGTTTTCGCTCTGGATGTTCGGGCGGATTCTGGAGCGAGTATGGGGCGGCAAGAGGTATTTGCTTTTCTACCTGGTGTGCGGCGTGGGTGCCGCATTTGCACAGGAGGCTGTGTGGGCAATGACGTGGCGCCATGAGTATATCCAGGGCATAGCCGCGCTCAACGGGTTGACCTACGACCACATGCAGCAGATTGTAGACCAGGCCACGGCAGCCGGTGATTCCGGATTTCTGGCGGGTATGGCCGACATGAAGAGCCGCATGATGACCGTCGGCGCTTCCGGCGCTATATTCGGTCTGCTGCTCGGCTTTGCTTTCGTGTTCCCCAACATGCCTCTATATCTTTTCTTTATACCGGTTCCCATCAAGGCCAAATATATGGTGATCGGATACGCTGTTCTCGAATTTTTATTCGGGGTGCAGGGTGGCGGCACAATCGCGCATTTCGCCCACCTCGGAGGAATGCTGTTCGGGCTGGCCATGATGCTCTACTGGAAGAGGAAAGGCACCTTGCACGGCAATGGCTACTATTGATACTATCGACAGACGCGTAATGGCATGGTGCGGGGGCTCAAGAGTCCTCGCCACACTGCTTTCTGCCAATGTTCTGCTCAGCCTTATGCTGATGGCTGCCTGTGCGCTGTCAGGCATCACGGGAGTGCCGCCCGGTAGAATCGTGGAGCTTTTCACACTTTCTTCCGACATCAGCATTTTCATTACCCATCCCTGGACTTTGGCCACATACATGGTAGTGCAGCTATCGTTTCTTCATTTGCTGTTCAACATGCTGTGGCTCTATTGGTTCGG
>DERZ01000058.1:87000-100277 GCA_002361155.1 Porphyromonadaceae bacterium UBA3327
CATGCTGTGGCTCTATTGGTTCGGGAAGTTTTTTCTTGACGGGTGGCACGGGCGCAGGCTGCTGTGGGCATACATAGGCGGAGGACTCTCCGGAGGCGTTCTTTATCTGGCATCATGTAATTTCGGTGGAAATCCGGCAGGAATGCTTGCTGGCAGCAGCGGGGCAATTCTGGCGCTGATGACGGCTGTGGCTGTCAGGATGCCGGACTATCCGGTGAATTTTCTCCTTGTAGGAGAGGTGCGGATGAAGTGGCTCGCACCGATAGCGATTCTGTTGACAGTGCTCGGGGCAAGCGGCGGTGCCTTGATGGCGCATGTGGGAGGTGTTCTCTTTGGAGCCGCCTTCGCTTTGATAAGCCGTCGTCAATCTGCTGAACCTTTCTCCGGTTCCGGTCGCGAGTACTATCCTCCAAAGACCCGGAAAATCTTTACTCCTCCTAAGGACGGCCCAGGTAATGTCGCCGATATACTGATGGAGCGCAGAAAGATGCACGGGCGGCTTGACGAGCTTCTCGACAAGGTCAGAATCTCAGGTTATGCCTCTCTCTCTGCAAAAGAACGAAAAGAACTCGACGACATATCGACGAGGCTAAAATAGAAATCGCAATGTTTTTACTTGTTGTAAAGCCGATAGTCAAGACAATACTCAGGATTGTCTCTATTGTCATTTTCATATTGACGGTCTTTGCGGCATACGGAGGCCGTTTCACACCGGACTTTTTCACTCTGCCCTCCATTCTATGTCTGGCCGCACCATATCTTGCCGTAACCACGCTGGTTATCTCCATTCTGTGGTTTATAGGATGCAAATGGATCACAGGCGGCCTCGGAATCCTTTCCCTTATAGCTTCCTGGTCAGCACTCGCCTCGATCACTCCGCTCAATTTCTCAAAACCGGCGAAAAATCCGGCCAACACATTTTCGCTGCTTACCTATAATATTGTACATGGTGTCGACCAGCAGCAGGAAGATGCGCAGACCGGTAACCGTTCTTTCGAATATGTCCTTCATTCCGGAGCCGACATAGTATGTCTGCAGGAGGTGCGGGATTGGAATGACCCGGAGGAGATTCCTAATTTTACGCGAGAGTTGCGCGATTCTCTGCGCACGGTCTATCCATACTGGGCCGGAGCGAAAGGCCCGAGCGACACCAAGGTGCTGTCGAAATTCCCGGTCATGGAAATCCGTGCCAGCTCGTTGATCGAAAATCGATTCGATCCGTATTGCTATACATTTTACAGAATAGATGTCAAAGGAAGGCCGCTCACTCTTGTCAATATCCATTTCACGTCATACGATCTTACCGACGATGAGCGCCGCGTGGTGACTGATGTGAAGAACGTGGATAGCGCCAAGGAGAGCATGCGCGAGATGAAGGGCACGATAGGGTCGAAAATGAGCGAGGGGTTCCGCAAGCGTAAGGTCGACGCGGAGAATCTGTGCACGGCTTTGCGGAAAATTGATGGCCCCCTGATATTATGCGGCGACTTTAACGATGTCCCCGAAAGTTACTCCTACCGTCTGCTGCGCGGGGAAGGACTTGAGGACGCGTATGCGCAGACCGGCTTCGGCCCGATGATCACCTACAACAAGCATTTGTTCTGGTTCCATATCGACCAGATCCTGTATCGGGGCGCAATCTGCCCTCTTTCGGTGAAAAAGGGCTCGCTTAAAAGCAGCGACCATTACCCCCTCATGGCCGAATTCGAATTCCGCCAATAGCATCGCCCCGCATCCGGCCCGGGGTATCGGTGCTTTGCGGTATGCATGGAGATGTTGATGGAGGTGTTGAGGGCCGGTAGTGTGGTTTTTTAGGGAGGCGGTGTGGGAAATTCGCGAAAATTCCGTAATTTTGTAAAAAATCCAAGAAAAGAAACAGAATGACTATAGAGAATGTTATATCCCGTGCCGTCAGTCGTGCCGTCAAGGAACTTTACGGTGCGGAGGCCGATCCGGCGTCGGTCAATCCCGCTCCGACAAAGAAAGAGTTTGAGGGTGACATGACGGTTGTGGTGTTCCCTTATCTTAAGGTATCGCGCAGGAAGCCGGAAGATACGGCGCGCGGGATAGGAGAGTGGCTCGTTGCGAATGAGCCGGCTGTGAAATGTTTCAATGTGGTGAAGGGATTCCTGAATCTTACCGTCAATCCCGCATGGTGGCTCGGTATGCTTCATGACATTGCCGCCGACCCGGAGTTCGGCATGCGCCATGTCACGGAAGATTCCGATCTGGTGATGGTGGAGTATTCCTCGCCCAACACCAACAAGCCCCTGCATCTCGGTCATGTCCGCAACAATCTGCTCGGCTATTCGCTGTCGCAGATACTGAAGGCCAACGGCAACAAGGTTGTGAAGACCAACATTGTCAACGACCGCGGCATACACATCTGCAAGTCGATGCTGGCATGGAAGAAATGGGGCGAAGGAGCCACTCCCGACAGCACCGGCAAGAAGGGAGACCATCTTATCGGAGACTTCTATGTGGCTTTCGACAAGCATTTCAAGGAGGAAGTGAAAGAAATCATGGCCCGGGAGAACATTTCCGAGGAAGAAGCCAAGGAGAAGAGTCCGCTCATGGAGGAGGCCCGCGGTATGCTCCGTGGATGGGAGCAGGGGGATCCCGAGGTGCGCGCTCTCTGGAAGATGATGAACGACTGGGTCTATGCCGGCTTCGACGAGACCTACCGCCGTCTTGGTGTGGACTTCGACAAGATATATTATGAATCGGACACATATCTCGAAGGCAAGGAACTCGTGCTCAAGGGGCTCGAGGAGGGGAAGATGTACCGCAGGGAGGATGGTTCCGTATGGGCCGACCTCACTGCCGAAGGTCTCGACCATAAACTTCTCCTTCGTGCCGACGGAACGTCAGTCTATATGACCCAGGACATCGGCACTGCGAAACTCCGCTACCGCGACTATCCGATCGACCGCATGATATATGTGGTGGGCAACGAGCAGAACTATCATTTCCAGGTGCTGTCGCTGCTTCTCGACCGTCTCGGATTCAAATGGGGTAAGGATCTTACTCATTTCTCTTACGGTATGGTGGAGCTTCCAGAAGGAAAGATGAAATCGCGCGAAGGAACGGTGGTTGATGCCGACGACCTGATCGACACGATGGTTGCTTCCGCCCGCGAGACTTCGGCGGACAGGTTCAGGGACATGGACGAGAAAGAGGCCTCCGAGGTGGCCCGCATGGTGGGTCTGGGCGCCCTCAAGTACTTTCTGCTCAAGGTGGACCCGCGGAAGAACATGCTGTTCAATCCGAAGGAGTCAATCGATTTCAACGGCAATACCGGTCCCTTCATCCAGTATACCTACGCTCGGATCCGCTCGGTAATCCGGAAGGCGGAAGGATTCGACCCTCTGGCGCGGATCGAAGGTGAGCCCAACGAGAAAGAGTCAACGCTTATCCGCAAAGTGGCCGATTTCCGGAATGTTGTCCGCGAGGCAGGCGACAACTGTTCGCCGGCGATCGTGGCCAACTATGCCTACGACCTTGCAAAGGAATACAACCAGTTCTACCATGACTATTCCATCCTCCGCGAGGAGAATGCCGACGTGCGTAACCGCCGCCTGCTTATCTCCTGTGTGGTGGCGCGTACTCTCAAGGCTGCCATGAATCTCCTCGGCATAGAGATGCCCGAGCGGATGTAAGCGTCTTCTTGATTCGATAGAATTGGCAAGGTTTTTGTTATACTTAAAAACAATTAAGTGGCATTTAAAAATTAGTTAATGCTATTTCGGATGTATTTTGGGGCAATTTTGCCAAGTTGAAGAAGGAGTGATGCGAGCATCACGACTGATGAGACTTGGGCAAAATTGTTCAAAAGACACCGAAAGAGCATTAACGAAAGAAATCCACTTATACGTTAACTAATTTTTAAATGACACTTATAAACCAGAATATATGGATTACATGAATCAATCCCCCACGCCTCCTCCCTTCTATGGAGGCCAGGAGGTGGCTCGTCAGACCAATGCCGTGATGAAGCGCGTATACGTGCGCATGTTCATCGGTCTCCTCGTTTCGGCGTTTTGCGCACTCGGCATAGCAAGTTCGCCCTCATTGCTGCAGATGTTCTACGGCAACGCCTTCATGATGTGGGTTCCGTTCATCGCGATGCTTGTGATGGCATGGGTGCTCCCGAGCAAAGCCACTAAGATGTCGACCGGGGCCGTGCTCGCATGTTTTGTAGTGTTCTCCGCCCTGATGGGAATCACGCTTGCCCCGATTTTCCTCGTATACCGAATGGGTACGATTGTCTATACATTCTTCATCACGGCCGGTACGTTCGGCGCGATGTCGGTCTATGGATATTTCACCAAGACTGATCTTACGAAGATAGGCAGCTTCCTGTTCATGGCCCTTATCGGCCTTATTATCGCGAGCGTAGTCAATATTTTCCTTGCCAATTCCACATTCGAGTGGATTATCTCGATTGTCGGAGTGCTGATCTTCACCGGTCTCACCGCCTGGGACACCCAGCAGGTAAAGGCTCTCGCACGCGCCAATCTCGACCCCGCCATGGCCGACAAACTGGCTACGATCGGAGCGCTCAACCTCTATCTCGACTTCATCAACCTCTTCCTCTATATCCTTCGCATCTTCGGCGGCAGCGACCGCAGCTGACCGCATGATTATCAGGATAAATACTGAGGATAATTGTAAAGATACACAAGTATGGATATTAACGGGAAGGTTTTAGAAAAAGTCCGTGAATACATCTCTGCCGACGAGAGTTACGACGACGATGCGCAGATCACCATCGACCCGGAGTCGCTTGAAGTGGGACTTGTGGACGGCGAAGAGGCCGACGGCCTTGCTGACAGCATCGACTGTTATCCGGCGATGGACTTTGTGGAGATGACCGCCGACGGAAAGTGGGTTCCCGATACGGAAGCGATAGCGTCCGTCGCGGCAGAGTATGCCGGCTGACGGTAGTGTGAATAACTGAATTCCGACTGCGGTCAGCTTGCTGATAAAAAGAAATATATTGAAATAAGAAGGCCCCGGAGCAATCGCTTCGGGGCCTTCTTGTGTCTTGGGTATCGGTTGTTTTCAATCGTTATCGTCGTGGCGGCGGTGGCTGAATGTGCGTGGTCCGCGGTCACCGTCGTTGCGTGGTCCGCGGTCACCGTCGCGGCGCGGACGGCGGTCACCTTCACGGCGAGGTCCGCGGTCTCCATCGCGGCGCGGACGCGCCTCGCGCTCGACATAGCCTTCTGGTTTCGGCATCAGCGCTCGCATCGACAGACGGTATTTGCCGGTTTTCTTGTCGATTTCGATAAGCTTCACTTTCACCTTGTCACCCTCTTTGAGTTTGCTGGCAGCCATGTCGTCGAGACGTTCCCAGGCAATCTCGCTGATGTGGAGAAGGCCGTCACGTCCGGGCATGAACTCGACAAACGCGCCGAAGTCGAGAATCGAACGGACTGTGCCTTCGTAGATCTCTCCCTCCTCGGGCTGAGCCACGATAGCTTTGATTTTGGCCAGAGCGGCATCGATGCTTGCCTTGTCGCTGGAAGCGATTTCAACGCGGCCGATTCCGAGTTTCTCGTCCTCGTCGATTGAGATGGTGGTGCCGGTCTCTTCCTGGATTCCCTGGATCACCTTGCCTTGCGGTCCGATCACGGCGCCGATCATCTCCTTGGGTATCTCGATGGTGATGATACGCGGCACGTGAGGCTTGTAGTCCTCGCGCGGAGCAGGGATTGTCTCGTTGATGATATTGAGGATATGGAGCCGGCCTTCGCGGGCCTGGTCGAGAGCCTTGGCAAGAATCTCATAGCTGAGTCCGTCGCACTTGATGTCCATCTGGGTGGCCGTGATACCTTCTGTGGTGCCGGTCACCTTGAAGTCCATGTCGCCGAGATGATCCTCGTCGCCGAGAATGTCGGAGAGAATGGCATATTTCACGTTGTCGGTGTCGGAGATAAGACCCATGGCCACGCCGGCTACGGGACGCTTCATCCTGACGCCGGCGTCAAGCAGCGATAGAGTTCCGCCGCAGACGGTTGCCATCGACGAGGAACCGTTGCTCTCGAGGATGTCGGAAACGATGCGGCAGGTGTAGGGGAAATCATCGGGGAACATGCGCTTGAGGGCACGGTGGGCGAGATTTCCGTGACCGATCTCCCGGCGTCCAACGCCGCGCTGCGGCCTTGCCTCGCCGGTGGAGAAGGGAGGGAAGTTGTAGTGCAGCAGGAAGCGCTCCTTGCTCTGGTTGAGAACGTCGTCGATGATCTTCTCATCGAGGGTGGTTCCGAGAGTGGTGGTGACGAGAGCCTGGGTCTCGCCGCGGGTGAACACCGCCGCTCCGTGAGGACCGGGGAGGTAGTCCACCTCGCACCAGATGGGACGGATCTCCGTGGTCTTGCGGCCGTCCAGACGTATTCCCTCGTCGAGAACACAACGGCGCATGGCTTCCTTCTCCACGTCGTGGTAGTAGCGCTTCACCATGGCGACGCGCTGGTCGGCACTGTATTTCTCCAGCTGCTCCTCGGTCATCTCGGGGAGTCCGGCTATGTACTCTTCGCAGATGGCGTCGAACTGCTCGTTGCGCCAGTGCTTGTCGGCGGCTCCGGTGCGGGCGATGGCGTAAGCCTTGTCGTAACATTTGGCCTTGACGTCGGCACGGAGTTCGTCATCGTTGATTTCGTGGCAATACTCGCGCTTGGTCTCCTTGCCAGCTTCTTTCATAAGTTCGAGCTGCGCCGTGCAATGCTTCTTGATTTCCTCGTGCGCGACTTTGAGAGCCTCGAGAAGTTCGGCTTCCGAAACTTCGTTCATCTCTCCCTCTACCATCATTATATTGTCGTAGGTGGCGCCTACCATAAGTTCGATGTCGGCGTTCTCGATCTGCTCGAATGTCGGGTTAATTACCCACTGGCCGTCGACGCGGGCCACGCGGACCTCCGAGATAGGACCGTTGAAAGGCACGTCGCTGCACATCAGGGCCGCCGAGGCGGCGATGCCGGCGAGTGCGTCGGGCGCGTTGTTTTCATCGGCCGAATATAAAGTGACATTGACAAATGTCTCGGCATGATAGTTGTCGGGGAAGAGAGGACGGAGAACACGGTCCACAAGACGCGAGGTCAGGATCTCATAGTCGTTCGCACGGCCTTCACGCTTCAGAAAACCGCCCGGATACCGGCCGATCGACGCGTATTTCTCTTTGTATTCTACTGTGAGGGGCATGAAGTCTACTCCCTCGCCGGCCTCTCGCGCCGAACATACGGTGGCCAGCAACATCGTGTTGCCCATGCGCACCTCTACCGCTCCATCAGCCTGCTTGGCAAGTTTGCCGGTCTCGATGGTTATCTCGCGACCGTCGGGCAGCTTGATGGCTTTTTTGATTGGATTCATAAAATTCGTTATTGTTTTTCTTCGCAAAAAAGCGGGGCGCCTGCATGATGCTGACGCCGTTATTTCAAAATTTCCACAAATATAATAAATTATTTTCATTTCAGGACTCTTTTCATTCATTAATATCGGAAAGAATATTAGAAAGTTAATTTAAGTGGCCGAGTGGGTGCGAAATTCAGATAAAAGTGCTAATTTTACGATTTGAAACAAGTATTGAAACAAGTATCGGAATGAAGATAAGAGATTTTGCATTGATGGCCGCGCTTGCGGCGGTGGTTTCGTCGTGTGGCGATCCGGAATTTAAGGTGTCGGGTGAGATATATGGAGGCGAGGGGAAGACCCTTGTCCTTGAGAAATCTGACTTTTATGGCCGCTGGATTCCGGTGGACTCGACCAAAGTCGGTGACAACGGAGAATTTTCCATCAGGTCGGACGCGCCGGCCTCTCCGGAAATTTACCGTCTTGCACTGTGCGACAGGTTCATCTATTTCCCGGTGGATTCTGTGGAGAGTCTCAAGGTTACGTCGGATGCCGCTGATTTTGGTGTCAGGTTCAGTCTTGAGGGTACGCCCCAGGCCGCGCGTATGGCGGAATTCGAGAAGTCGCTGCAGAAGCTCGATATGTCGCAGCCCGACAGTGTCACATCTTTCAAGCGCAGGGCCTATATGGACTATATCCGTGACGGCCAGGGATCCATTGTAAGTTACTATGTGCTGACCAAGACCCATGGCGGGAAGGCCCTGTTCGATCCCGAAGACCCGTCGGATACCAAATATTATGCGGCTGTAGCCACCCAGTTCCAGGAGTTCCGGCCCTCGGATCCACACGGACCGATACTCCGCGATGTATCGCTGCAGGCCATGAAGAAACGCAACCGCTCGCAAGGTAAGCGCATGGTGATCCAGGCCAGTGAGACCAAAGTGCTTGATGTGGAGCTTCAGAATGAGACAGGAGAGAACGTCAGGCTATCCGATGTCGTAGGGAAAGGGAAGCGTGTTGTAGTGGTATTTGCGATGATGAATCTTCCGGAGTCGCCTGAATTCAACCGTCAGCTTTCTGAAATAAGGAACTCGAAGGATGTGGAACTGTATCACATATCGTTCGACGCCGATCATTATGTGTGGCGCGACGCAGCCCGCAATCTGCCGTGGATCACAGTAATAGATCCGGGTGGTATGTCGAGCGACGCGCTTGTGAAGTACAATGTCGGGACTATTCCCGCATTCTTTATCTATGATGCCGGTGGCGAACTCGTGGACCGCGCTTCCGATTTCAGGGAACTGTCACAAAAATTATGACAATGGACTGGAAGGAATTATTGGCGAGACTTCAGGAGGAGGGAAACCTTCCCGAGGGGGAGGAGACTGTCTGCGGTGATGAAGAGAATGCCTTGGAAGAGGGACAGCACGCTCCGCTCAGGGTGATTACCGACCGTAAGGGTCGCAAAGGGAAGACTGCCACCATCATCGAGGGGTTCACTCTTGATGATGGCGGAGTGGCGGACGTGGCCACGAGACTGAAGAAGCGTCTCGGCACGGGAGGAAGCGCGCGCGGCGGAGAAATCCTCATTCAGGGCGACTGCGCGGCCAAAGCCGCGGAAGCGCTCCGGTCCATGGGGTTTAAAGTCAAGTAAATCACAGACTGTCATGTTGACTCTTCAGCGCGCATCGGCAGGCTCGGGCAAGACGTTCACTCTCGCCAGACAATTCATCTGGTTTTTCATCACCATCAGGCCGGATGGAGAGGAGCGCCGTCTGCGCACCGATGCTGAACTTGATGACTCCCTCAGCCATATCCTGGCCGTGACATTCACCAACAAGGCCACCAACGAGATGCAGATGCGAATAGTCGACAGCCTTCATTCGCTCGCCTCTTACCGTCCTGGCGACAAGGTACATCAGTACATGGAGGACTTCGCCACCTCCCTCCATGTCGACTATGGCAGTATCGCCCGCGTATGCGATCGGGCGCTGAAAGTGTTGCTCGCCAATTATTCTGATTTTAATGTGTCGACCATCGACTCATTTTTCCAGCTCGTGCTGCGTACATTCGCATACGAAACTGATATCAGCGACAGCTATCGCGTGGAACTCGAAAGCGATTTCCTCTCCCGCATGGCCATCAACGCCATGCTCGATGAAATCGACTCCGATGAATGCCGTGAGGATTCGGCTTATTGGGTGCGCAGACTGATCGATTCCGAAAAGTCCGGAAAATGGAATATTTTCCAGAAGAAAGAAGCATTGCGGGGACACGGCACCAACCCCTACACGGAACTTCTACGGGCTGTCAATCGCCTTGACAACGAGGATTTCCGTGCCGTAAGGGATGTAGTGGAGGATTATTTCAGGAGCGGTCCCGATTTCAAGGAGGTGTTCGAGACCCTTCATGCCGCTTATGACGGTGCGGTTGAAAAGCTGCTTGCGGAGCTGAAGGAAGCCGCAGCAGCGCTTGACAAGGTAATCCCCGACGATCTCAGAGAGAAAGGATCGGGGAGCGATCTGGGCAGACTTGCAAAATTCGGGAAGAACTGCAGGGAGCTGTCTCCTGATAATCCGCTGATATATGCCTCGACCTCAAAAATGCCGGTGCTTGACGAAAAGTTTTTTGCCAAAAGCGGCGTGGCGAAGTACTTCAGGAGTTTTCCGGATGCTCTCGCGATAATCGCTCCTTTGGCCCGGGAGGCCAGCGACCGCTATCAGAAATTCATAGAATATGCAATGACACCGGCCTACCGGCACTGGACCCTGTATAAAAAGAATATACCCTATCTCGGGCTTATGCGTGCCGTCGGAGAGAAGAGACGCGAATATCTTGACGAGACCAACAGCGTCGAACTCGGCGAAACCTCCTCCATACTCCGCCGGATTATCGGAGACTCCGACACACCGTTCATCTATGAAAGGCTCGGCACATATCTCAACCATTTCCTTATCGATGAGTTTCAGGACACGAGCCGGATGCAGTGGCACAATCTCCGGCCGCTCCTGTCCGAGAGCATGTCGCGCGGCAATGACAACCTGATAATCGGCGATGCCAAACAGAGTATCTACCGGTTCCGCAACGCCGATCCGTCGCTTATCACAGAGACGGTTCCCGCGCAGTTTTCGGACAGTCTGGACCCGGAAGTGGATTCCGATGTCAAAAATACCAACTGGCGCTCATCGTTGCGTGTAGTGGAGTTCAACAACTCCTTCTTCCGCTTTCTTGTCGACGGGATCGACGGGTGTCGCCAGGTCGGGGAAGGCTGCACGCGCCTCGACTTCAGGGCGCTGTATTCCAATGTTGTCCAGCAACCGAATCATAAGGCCGATAAGGGATACGTGAAAGTGACGGTGCCCGAAGCAAGCGACAAAGGCAGTTATACCGACATTGTATGTTCCGAAGTTCCCCTCGTGATAGAGGATGCGCTCGCGCGCGGATACAGAATGCGCGACATCGCTGTTCTTGTCCGTGCGCATTCGGAGGGAGAGGCGGTTATTTCGGCGCTTATGGCATACAACGACCGGGCCACGATGAAGATAGCTTTTGTCAGCGAGGATTCTCTAAGGCTCGTCTCATCAGAGGGCGTGCGTATCCTCGAGGCGGCGCTGCGGAGTGTGGCGTCCGGCGCCCGTCCGGACATTGATACAGCGGAAACCGAAGGTGTAAGGAAAAGAGTGGGGAACTGGTCAGACATGGAATGCGACTTCAGGTTTTTCGCTCTCGGTCACGCCGATCTGCCCGTGGCGGAGCAGATGCGTATGTTCCTGCGGCAGGGTTCAGACTTCGACGCTCTCGGTTCGGTATTGGGAGATATGCAGACTCTTGCGCTTCCGGCGCTTGTTGAGGCTCTGGCCGGCAGTCGTCTGATGCCTCCGTCCGTCCGGCGCCGCGATGCGGTGTTTATCTCCGCTTTCCAGGATATCGTGCTTGAATATTGCGAGGAAAAACCCACTGACATAGCCTCTTTTCTGACCTGGTGGGAGCGAAAGAGGGTGTCGGCTTCCATCTCGTCGCCCGAAGACACTGATGCTGTCAGGATAATTACTGTCCATAAGGCCAAAGGTCTTGAGTACCCATGCGTGATTGTGCCGTTTGTGACGAGTGATCTCAGCGACTCTCTGCCGAAATGTTCTCCCGAATGGAGATGGGTGGCGCCTCATCTCGGAATGCCGGACGGTTCCGGGAAACTCCGGTTGCCTCCGTATATGCCGGTCGCCATTGACGAAAGTCTGGCCGATACCGTGCACCATCCGTTGCTGACTGAGTATTACGACATGCTGAAGATGGATGAACTCAACGCGACATACGTGGCCTTCACACGTGCCGTCGACGAGCTTCATGTCTTCGCTTTCAAGGGAAAGGAGAAGGATTCGGCGAGAATAGCGGATTTCCTCATGCGGTTTGCCGGAGAATGGAGCGTCGCGCCATCTGCCGGACTGTCGCTGCTGCCGCCTGAACTTATCAGAGGCAACGGCAACTCTTACGAGATAGGCGAGCCGCCTGTGAGGGATGCGGAAGAATCGGGAGGAGTGTCGGACCATATAATCCTCGAGGACTACCCGGCCCGTCCCACCCCCGACTATATCAAATACAGGGAAGAGGACCTTTCCGCGCTTCCCGCTTACAGAGACGCCGTCGGGGACGGAGAGGAGGAACAGGAAGAACCGGAAGAGTTGGATCTCGATCCCCGTTCGGAGGGAAACATCAAGCACGCCATTCTTGAGAGGATGCGTGTTGTCGATGACCTCGAGCCGGCACTGCGCCATCTGACGGTGGACGGCACATTGCTTCCCGACATGGTGGATGAAATCCGCGAATCATTGCGGCATAAACTGTCGGATCCAGACGTATCACGGTGGTTCGGTAGGGATGTCCGTGTCATCGCGGAGCGGCCGTTGCTTCACCGTGGCTCCATGCTGCGACGCCCTGACCGTATAGTGGTGTTTCCCGACGGTCATGCGGAGCTGGTGGACTATAAGTTCGGGAAAGTGCGTAAAGACAAACGCTATGCACGCCAGGTACGCCGATATGTGGAACTGCTGAAGTCGACGGGACTTTTTCCGAAAGTCTGCGGTTATCTTTGGTATGTCAACGAGGGGGTGGTGCAGTACGTGTGTGACTGACCGGTCATGCGGTAGTCCCGGTCATATCATAAAACAGTCTCTAAAATCCCCATGCCGTTAATTGACGTCCGATTTCTTGCATATACCGCCGAAAAAGGTTAAATTTGCACTAAAATCAACATTTAAAAAGTTTTGGATCCAGACCCTTTGCCGGCGACGCCGGTTCTTAATGCGATACTGCTGGCCGTGAAGGCCCTGACTTTGCACAGCCCGGAGACCATTTCCTGGCTGGCGTGGGGAGTGATAATAGTCATGGCCGCTTGCTGTCTCTTCATGTCGGCGTTTGTGTCCGGAAGCGAGATCGCCTATTTCGGGATCACACGTCGCGAGGCTGAAGAACTTGAGGAGAGTGATGACCCGCGAGACCGTACGGTGACGGGAATGCTGAGGGATCCGGAGTTGCTTCTCGCCACAATCCTGATCACGAATAATCTGGTGAATATCACACTTGTGGTACTTCTCAACTATGCCATCAACGAGGTGGTGACGTTTAACAGTACGGTGGTGAACTTCTTGGTGCAGACGGTCTTCATGACTTTCCTGCTGCTTCTGTTTGGCGAAATCTTTCCCAAATTAGTGGCCCGCGGCCGCCAGCTGCGCTGGGTGCGCATGTCCAGTTCCGGAGTGAAGTTTCTCTGTAGGATTTTTGGCCCCTTAGCCCGGACTATGGTGAAATCGACGGTGATTGTCAACAAGATAGTAACCAAGAAGAAGGAAAATATATCCACCGGCGAGCTCGAAAAGGCACTCGAGATTTCCGATGTAAAGGAAGGCAAGGACAAGGAGATGCTCGAAGGC
>DERZ01000035.1:0-639 GCA_002361155.1 Porphyromonadaceae bacterium UBA3327
TGCGGTCGGCGATTTTCTGAATCAAGGTCTCGTCCTCGCCCATCTCGGTAGTGAGCATGGCTTTGCGGATTGCTGCCTTGATCTTTTCCTCGTTGTATCCGACCACGCGGCCATCACGTTTCTCTACAAGCTGTATCATGTTAAGGTGTATTTTTCCGTTTGCGAAATTCTCTGCAAATTTAGAAATAATTCTCTGTCTTTGCAAAGATTTAATGTAAAATTGTCGCAAAAGTTTTCTAAAACGGAAAACTTTTGCGGCTGGTATAAACATTAAAATTCTGATAATATGGACTTTAAGAATTGATTTTGGACAACTTTTCAGCACATTCGGTTTTTGTAATCTTTGTAGGTGAAATTTCTCAGCAGTATTGGATCGCCGGTTTCTGGCTGCCACCAGATGGAGGGATGTTGTATGCCGTTGAACATATTTGTCTTGACAGTGGTATAGTGGTTCATGTCGAGCAGGGTGAGGCGGTCGCCTGGACGGAGGGGTTCGGCGAACTTCCAGTCGCCTGTGAAATCTCCGCTCAGACATGAGTTTCCTCCGAGACGGTATGATATTCCCTCAGCGTTGTCGGGGAGTGCCTCGGCAATGGCGGGACGGTATGGCATTTCGAGGCAGTCGGGCATGTGGCAGGC
>DERZ01000035.1:937-33571 GCA_002361155.1 Porphyromonadaceae bacterium UBA3327
GCAGTCGGGCATGTGGCAGGCGAAGGATGCATCGATGATCGCGGTACGGATGCCCGCGTCCTCTACCACATCGAGCACCTCGGTCACAAGGTTGCCGGTCTGCCATGTGAATGCGCTGCCAGGCTCGATGATAATCTCCAGACCGGGATATTCATCATGTAGAGCTTTGACAAGGCTTGTCAGGTGTCCGGTGTCGTAATCCTTACGTGTGATCAGATGTCCGCCTCCCATGTTGAGCCACTTCAGACCCGGGAGCAGATGGCCGTAACTCTTCTTGAACGCGTCCAGCACCTTCTCGAGGTCATGGCTGTCCGATTCGCAGAGGGCGTGAAAATGAAGGCCCTCTATTCCTTCAGGAAGTCCGTCGCGGAGATTTTCGGGTTTTTCGCCAAAGCGCGATCCCGGCACGCACGGATTGTAGATGTCGGTCTCGATCACGCTGCAATGAGGATTCACGCGTAGGCCGGCCGACACCTTGCGTTCCGACGCATGCATCAGTGGGTAAAACCTGCGGAACTGGGCAAGGGAATTGAAAGTGATGTGGCTGCAGCCATCCAGAAATTCGGGGAAAGACTCGTCGGTATAGACGGGGCAGTAGGCGTGCACGTCATTGCCGAGATATTCGAGAGAGAGTTTCATCTCGTTGAGTGAGCTTGCGGTAGAGCCTCTGAAATACTCTCCGATCACATTGAATGTCTTCCAGAGCGCGTTTGCCTTGAACGCCATTATGATCTTCAGGTCGCAGGCTTCGGAAACGCTTTTCAGCTTTTCCATATTTCTCCGCAGTCTGTCTTCGTAAACTATGTAGTATGGTGTAGGTATATTCATGACTGTAATATTCTCATGATTCCAATATGTTGAACCGGGCATATTTCAGCATCAGTTTTCTTATGCCCATCACTCCGAAATCGACAGAGATGCTGTCCTCTCCCGAAATGGAGCCGAGCGAGAGGATGATGCCGATTCCGAATTTGCCATGTTCGATTTTAACTCCGGCTGCCAGCTCATCTTTGGTATGCTGTGCCACTATTCCGGCAGGAGCGGCTCCGGAGACTTTCCGGAGGCCGGGGCGTGGGGCATTGACAATCGGATTTGTCCCGGTGTGCCGGTGTGCGGAAGTTTCATGTAAACTGTGGAGGGATATGTTTTCCGGCGGAGAGTGTCTCTTTTCCCGGGGGGAGTCATCGGAATCGGCAAACTTCAGATATTTCGGATTAATATCGGCGATAAACCTCGAGGGGTTCATCATTTTTATCTGTCCGTTCCTGAAGCGGGACTTGGCGTAGGTCATCACACAGCTCTCTTTAGCCCTGGTGATGGCCACATACAGGAGTCGCCGCTCCTCCTCGATGTCGGCGAGCGATGACATGGCCATGGAGGATGGGAACAGCTCCTCTTCCACACCGACGATGTAGACATGTTTGAATTCAAGTCCTTTGGCTGCATGGGCTGTCATCAGGGTCACGCGCTTTTCATCGTCTTTATCTTTCTCATCCTGATCGGTGGCGAGTTGCACCTCCGACAGAAAGTCGGTCATTTTAACATTGCTGTCACCCTCTTCGAGACGTATGTCGACGAATTCCTTCAGGCCGGCAAGCATTTCGGAGAGGTTTTCCTGCCTCGATATACTTTCCGGTGTGTTGTCGTGCGCTAAGACAAGGAGAATTCCTGTGCGGTTGAAGATGAGCTGACCGAGTTCGTAGGCATTCGATTTTCCGTCATCACCGATGAAATCGGAGATCATGTCGTGGAACGCGTTCAGCTTCTTCATGGTCCCGGAGTTGACTGGCAGTTTGTATTTGTCCGGGTTGTCAAGTATCTGCCACATGCTCACATCTGCATCCGACGCTGCCGATTGCAGTTTCTTGAGTGTGGTCTCGCCGATTCCTCTGGCGGGATAATTGATGATGCGGCGCAGTGCCTCGTCGTCGTCGGGATTGATGGTAAGCCGGAAATAGGCAAGGGCATCCTTCACCTCCTTGCGCTGGTAGAAAGCTGTTCCTCCGACTATCCGGTAGTTTATGTTCCGTTTTCGCAGGGCCTCCTCTATCACGCGGCTTTGCGCGTTGGTGCGGTATAGCACGGCATAGTCCTCGTATGAGTCATGTTCCGACAGCTTTCTGGCATTTATCCTGTTGGCAACCACGTAAGCCTCCTCGATGTCACTGTATGTGGAAATTATCTCCACCGGCGATCCTGATTCGTTCTCGCTGTACACTTCCTTGTGAAGCTGGCGGGTGTTGGCGGAGATGAGACTTCCTGCGGCATTGACTATATTCTTTGTCGAGCGGTAGTTCCGTTCGAGTTTGAATGTTTGCAGACCCGGATATACCTTTTCAAGGGATATGATGTTGGAAATGTTGGCGCCTCTGAATGAATAGATGCTCTGTGCGTCGTCACCTACCACACACAACATGTTTTTCGGTCTGGAAATCTGGGACACAATGAGGTGCTGTGCGAAATTGGTATCCTGATACTCGTCGACAAGGATGTACCGGAACTGTTCGCGGTAATAGTCGCGGACATCCTCATTATCCTTCAGCAGGATATTTGTATAGAAGAGAATATCGTCGAAGTCCATCGCGTTGGCCGCCTTGCAGCGCTGGCAGTACATTTCGAAGATGCGGGAAGTCATGGCGCGGCGAGCCTTCCGGTCCTGATCGCCATAGTTCGCGGCATATTGTTCTGGGGTCATCATCGCGTTCTTGGCATTGGAAATGGTGGAGGCGATAGAGGATGCCTTGTACAATTTGTCATCGAGGGCAAGTTCCCGGATTATAAGCTTTATAAGCGATTTTGTGTCGGCGGCGTCATAAATGGTGAATCCGCTTTTGAATCCGATACGGTCGGCATGCCGGCGCAGCATTCTGAGGAAAATGGAGTGGAAGGTACCCATCCAGAGCCGTGAGGCCGTATGATGGCCGACAAGGGGCGCGATACGGTTTTTCATCTCGCGGGCAGCCTTGTTGGTGAAGGTGAGGGCGAGGATCCGGTCCGGGGATAGTCCGTGACGCAGCAGATGCACTATCTTGTATGTCAGTACGCGAGTCTTTCCCGATCCGGCACCGGCTATCACCAGCGACGGTCCGTCGCAATATTCCACCGCGGCACGCTGCTGCGGATTGAGAGAGTCGAGATAATTGTAATCCGGAGATTCCAAGCTTATTCGGTTTTATTCGGTTTTATTCTTAATCAGGGGCTTATTCGGATCTGGAATTGTTCAGGGACGTATAGTCCGGTATTTCCGGTATGAAATGGTATGTGCCGGAATTGTAGTCTATTACGCAGCAATAATGGTTTATGCCGTTGGAAACCACAAGGTAGTCGGCATGCAGGGCGAGGTTGTAACGCACTATCTGGTCGAATACAGCCTGATTAACCGCAACGTCCGGAGCCTTGTATTCCACGATGACCACGGGCTTGCCATCCTTGCCGAAAATCACCGTGTCGCACCGTTTGCGTGTCCCGTTGACATCGATACCGATTTCGTTGGCCATCAGCGATGCTGGATAATGCTTTGCGTCACGGAGCCATGCCGTGAAGTGCTGGCGCACGAATTCCTCGGGAGTGAGCGTCACATATTTGTCCCGGAGAGGGTCGAACGTCTTGATGGCTCCATCCTCCTCCCTGAGACGCAGCGGTACCGCCGGCAGATTCAGGCGCGGGAAAGGCTTCTCTCTCATTTATAAGGCGTGTATGCCCCGTTGTAATCGGGGTCGAAAACAGTATTTAGCAGATCCGCGAGTCTTAATCCCCCTTTTAGAAGCTGCTGTTCGATCACGGGAGTCCACTCTGCTATATAATTGTATTCTATATTGGTGTCGACCGGTGTGGTCTCATAGATTTTCTTTGCGATACCGTATGTTTCCTCGCCCCATTTGTCGGCATTGTTCAGACTGAGGATTTCGGCGGTTTCTTCCGGAGTTGCGCGGTCAATCTGCTGTTGCCATTCCGTATAGCTCCACTTGTGCCCGGACTCGAGAATGCGGCTGTCCCACACGCTGTGGAGGTTCGCCTGGTTTTTGAAAAACCTGACATTTACCCTGTTCCCGCCGAGATCGCTGCGACGGCCAAGATGCATGGGCTGGTGGATGTCGCCGACAAGATGGACCACTATCTTGAGTGCGAGAGACTTCGCTGAGTCTGTCGCTTCAGGGTCGCGGAGTATTTCGGTCTGTTCGTTGATGGCCCGGACCACATCGCCTTTCGGCTCCTTACAGGCGCTGCGGAAGGTCTCGTCGGCGTCCACATTTTTGTAGTGCCAGGTCTTGGTAAAGGCATATTCCGGCGTGTGCGATGCGTTGTCAAGCCAGTTGGAGTGGTAGACGATCGATTTCCCGCCGATGAGATTACCGGCTTTTTCGCGGGCAACCGGTGTGAGATGGTTTTCCGCTATGAATGCCACAGTATCATGTCCTTTCTGTCCCCATGGGAAGGCCGGGAGTGCGGTCAGAGCCATGACTGCAATTGTGAGACTGTATGATTTCTGTTTCATTACTGCAAATTTTTTACAAATATAGTCAAAATTTTTGGTAACTTTGTAGCCTTAAACCGTGAACTGACCATGACCATGGAAAAAAACATAGAGGAGAAGAAGGACAATACGGGATGCGGCGACGGGGAGGTATCTTTCCGCCGCAAGCCGGAATGGCTGAAAATAAGACTCCCCAAGGGATTCAAGACCAAGCAGGTGATAAGTCTGCTGAACGACAATCATCTTCACACTATATGCTCGAGCGGCATGTGTCCGAACCGGGCGGAATGCTGGGGTGCGGGTACGGCCACTTTTATGATCGGGGGCAATATATGCACGCGGGGATGCCGGTTCTGCAACGTGGCAACGGGACGTCCCGGCCCGCTTGACCGCAAGGAGATTGAAGACATCGCCGAGAGTATCCGGTCGCTTAAACTTCGTCATGTGGTGATCACTTCGGTTGATCGCGACGATCTTCCGGATCTTGGCGCCGGGCATTGGGCCGATACCATAAGGACCATCAGGAGGGAATGTCCCGGCGTGACCATGGAGGTGCTCATACCCGACTTTCAGGGACGCACGGAGTTACTTGACATGATTATCGCGGAGGGTCCGGAAATAATATCGCACAATATGGAGACGGTGCGCCGCCTTACGCCTGATGTCCGCAGCCGCGCCACATACGACTGTTCGCTCGGTGTGCTCCGATACCTTGCCGGAAAGGGAGTGCGTACCAAGTCGGGAATAATGCTCGGGCTTGGCGAGAGTCGCGAGGAGATATTGCAGACGATGGACGACCTGATTGATGCCGGCTGCTCGGTGATGACTGTAGGCCAGTATCTGCAGCCCACCAAGAACCATTACCGGGTGCGCGAGTACGTACATCCCGACACATTCGCCGAATATGCGCGTATAGGCCGCGAAAAGGGATTCCGGCATATAGAGAGCGCTCCGATGGTACGCTCGAGTTATCATGCCGAAAAACATCTGCATTGACATGAGTCCGATAGTGGAAGACTGGGGCCGTGTTCCATACAGGGAGGCATGGGAGAGGCAGAAGGAAATTTTCGGCGCGCTGATAGATGACCGCGGAGCTGCCGTTCCATCGGTCACGGAACGGGTGGCGCTCGTCGAACATGATCCGGTGTATACTCTCGGATTTCATGGAGATGCCGGCAATCTCCTTGCCTCCCGGGAGAGATTGAGCCGGTTGGGCGCGGAGTGCATCCGCATCGAGAGGGGAGGGGACATCACATACCACGGTCCCGGACAACTTGTGGTCTATCCGATGCTCAACATCGTGCGGAGGGGACTCGGTGTCAAGAAATATATCGAGTTGCTCGAGGGGGCGGTGACCGAGCTTCTTAAGGCTTACGGTATAGAATCCTCAAGCAACGGTGACGCAATCGGAGTATGGCTGGACTGGGGGATGCCGACAGCTCGTAAGATTTGTGCCATCGGAGTGAAGGTGAGTCACGGAATAACCATGCATGGGTTAGCCCTGAATGTCACCACGGACCTGAACGCCTTTTCGGAAATCAATCCTTGCGGATTCACCGACAAAGGCGTGACAAGCATCGCCAGGGAATTGGGTTCGTATTCACCCTCTCTCTTTGCCGAAGTCAAAATTCGTTTCGCCGAAATCCTCACCCGTCGGTTAGGATAACGGCATAAGAAATCCTCACTCGTCGGTCAGGATGATCTGATACAGTAGCAGGTCGTGCGTGCGACCTGCTATACGGAGCCAGTCGGACAGGAGGCCGCAGCGGTTGTAACCGGCTTTCTCGAACATGCGGATGCTCGCGTGGTTCGCCGACGCGACTTTGGCAAGCAGCGTGCGGATGTTCAGTACATCATGCGCATATTTCCCGATAAGGGAGACTGCCTGCGATCCGTAGCCTTTGTCTCTGAAAGGAGGCAGGACATAGACTCCGATCTGTGCGCTGCTGTTTACGGCCGAGATCCCGAAGAGGTCCACCAGACCTATGTTTTCATATCCCGGATAATTTTCATATTCCAGGAAATTATCGGTGTTCCTCTCTCTTGCGGAAGGATCGCGACGTAGCATCAGCACCATTCTCAACTGTCCTGAAGCAAAAGGTTCCGGAGAGTATTCTTTCACAAAGTGTTCGATTTGGCGCAACGAGCATGGCGCCTGCATGCCGTTGTACAGCCATTGCGAGGAGTCATGTTCCACTTCCCAGCAGAACATCACGTCCTGACTTTCAAGAGCTCTGATTGCCAGATCCTCGCTTTCCAGATATTTGTTGGCGGCCCTATATGCGTCAGTCTTCATTGCTGTTAAATGGAGTCCGGTTAAGTATTGAGCGTCCGAGAGTTAGCTCATCGGTATATTCCAGTTCGTTTCCGATACTCAGTCCTCTGGCGAGAACGGTGACGCTCACCGGCATTCCGGAGAGTTTGCGGTAGATATAGAAACTGGTGGTGTCACCCTCCATTGTAGGGCTGAGGGCGAGAATCACCTCCTTGACATCTTCTTCACGGACCCTGCGGACGAGGCTGTCGATTTCAAGGTCGGACGGAGATATGCCGTCAAGGGGGGAGATGAGGCCTCCCAGCACGTGGTAGACGCCCCGGTGTTCGTGGGTGCCCTCGATGGTGATGACGTCCTTCACATTCTCCACCACACATACGGTCTGACGGTCGCGGCGGCTGTCGGCGCAGATGGGGCAGATGTCGCTCTCGGAGATATTGTGGCATATACGGCAATAGCTGATGCCGTTGCGGAGGTCGATGATGGACGTTCCGAGCGCAATTGCGGTCTCAGGTTCCTTGCGCAGAAGATGAAGCGCAAGGCGAAGAGCGGTCTTGCGACCTATTCCGGGCAGTTTCGCAAGTTCGGCGACAGCTGCATCGAGTAGTGATGAATTCAGGGAGGTTTCCATAAGCGGGTGCAAATTTAATCATTCTTATCCAAATTTTAAAGTTCCGCACTAATTTACGGCGAGATTTGCCGTTACTATATGAGAAAGTCCCCTCCATAATATTTAGACAACGGGGCTGACCGGAATCCCGGTCAAAGGAAAGAAATACATCTGAAATGATTGACTATATAAACGGATATCCTGCAGAAGTAACCCCGACATACGCGGTGTTGGATTGCAACGGTCTCGGTTATGAAATAAATATAACGCTGATAGACTATCCTGAAATATCTACGGCGGAGAAAGTAAAACTTTTTATCCATGAGTCCATCAGGGAGGACGCCCATCTGCTGTTCGGTTTTCTGACCAGGCGGAGCCGGGAACTGTTCCGGCTGCTGATCGGTGTGAGCGGCGTCGGTCCCAACACCGCGCGACTGATTCTATCCTCTCTGACGGCCGATCAGCTTGAAAGCGCGATAGCGTCAGGACATGACGCGGCGCTGAAAGCAGTGAAGGGAATAGGAGGCAAGACGGCCCAGCGGATCATAGTAGACCTTAAAGATAAAATAAAGGCTTCGGAACAGGCGTTTATTACAAGTATGCCTGCCGGAGAATCGTTCGATGATTCAGTAGCCGCATTGGTGATGCTCGGTTTCAGTTCAATGCAAAGCCGGAAGGTGTTGCAGAAGATATTCTCCGAAACGCCCGGCATCGCTACCGAAGCGGCCATCAGGCAGGCTCTCACGATGCTCTGATAAGAGTCAGAAACAATAATAGGAACGCCCATATTCCACTGATGAGGATAAAGAGGAACAACATAGCGAAAATCTGTGTGTCGGCGGCGGTGTTCACTACCGTTTTGCTTGTCACGCTTCTCGCCCGTCCGCAATATTACAAGAGCGAGCTGGCTCCGCCTCCTCCATCCGCGCCGGACTATCCGTCACCCGCTTATCAGCCCGGCGACTCGGTAGTGTTGCCGGCACGGGTGCAGCCCACCATCCCCGAATCATACGAGGACTATCTTCCCTCCGAATATGCCGCAGACCTGCGTACGCCGTCCAATATCAAGACCGAAGCTGTCTATGATCCCGAGGCCGGTGTCTATGTGCTCCACACCACCGTCGGCGGAAAGGATATCGTGACTCCGTACATGATGACTGCCGAGGAGTACAACAACATGGTGATGCGCAAGGACATGTTCGGATATTTTAAGGAACGTAACGCCGACAGCTACGAGAAGAAGGATAAGGAGCCCTTCAATATCTTCGACATGAATTTCTCGCTCGGCCCGCTTGAGAAAGTGTTCGGTCCCGGTGGGGTGCGTCTGCAGACACAGGGATCGATACAGCTCTCTGCCGGAATCAAGAGCAACAAGACCGACAATCCGGCTCTTTCGCTGAAGAACCGCAGAAAGACATATTTCGACTTCGACCAGAAAATCCAGGCCACCATCAACGCTTCGGTCGGCGACAAGCTGAAGTTCAACATGAACTATAATACCGACGCCACATTCTCGTTCGATTCCCAGAACCTTAAACTCAACTATGAGGGTAAGGAGGATGAGATTATCAAGAACCTGGAGGCCGGTAATGTCAGCATGACCACCGGGTCGAGTCTGATCCGCGGCGGAACCGCACTGTTCGGTTTCAAGACAAAGCTGCAGTTTGGCAAGCTCACCCTTACCGGTCTGGTGTCGCAGCAGAACTCGGAATCGAAGACTGTTTCCACCCAGGGAGGTGTGCAGAGCACGAAATTCAACATCAAGGCCGACAACTACGATGCCAACCGTCATTTCTTCCTCGCCCAGTATTTCTACGAGAATTACGACAAGTTCTGCGACAAGCTGCCGCATGTCACCTCAGGCATAAAAATCACGCGTATAGAGGTCTGGATCACCAACAAGAACGGCAACTACAATGAGTCGCGCAACTTCGTCGGATTCATGGACCTCGGCGAGAACAAGAATCTCGCGAGCAACTACTGGGCTCCCAATCCGAGCTTCGACAACCCCTCCAACCAGAGCAATGACCTTCTGACAGTGATGAAGGAGGAATATCCAGGCGCCCGCAACATCAACAATGTTACGCAGGTGCTGGAGCCTCTGCGTGCATGGGGCATAGAGGGCGGCAGGGACTTTGAGAAAGTGGAGAGTGCGCGGCTTCTCCGCTCAAGTGAGTACACGCTCAATTCGGAATTGGGATACATTTCGCTGAAGTCGGCGTTGAATACCGACGAGGTGCTTGCAGTGGCTTATGAATACACTTACAACGGCAAGGTATATCAGGTAGGAGAGTTCTCGAGCGACATCACTTCGACCGACGAGTCGCTATACCTGAAAATGCTCCGCAGTACCACCGTCTCGCCCCGTCTGCCGATGTGGCGGCTGATGATGAAGAACGTATATTCGCTCGGCGCCTACCAGCTCCAGAGCAAGAACTTCAAACTCAATATCAAATATCTGAGCGATACCACCGGTGTGGAAATCAATTATCTGCCGGTGGGATCAATAGCCAACCAGCCCTTGTTGCAGGTGATGCATCTCGACCGTATCGACTCCAATCAGGAATCTAATTCTGACGGATTTTTCGACTATATCGAGGGCTTTACCGTTCAGTCGAGCAATGGCAAGATCATATTCCCGGTGGCTGAACCTTTCGGCCGGCATCTCGCCCGGAAAATCGGAGATCCCGCCATCGCCAAGGATTATGTCTATAACGAGCTTTACGACTCCACTCTCGTGGTGGCACGCCAGTTCGCCGACAAGAACAAGTTCTCGCTCAGCGGAGAATATCAGGCATCCGGCGGAGCCACGATCCGGCTCAACGCCATGAATGTTCCGAGAGGGTCGGTGGTGGTTATGGCCGGTGGCGTTGTGCTCACCGAGAACAGTGACTATACAGTGGATTATTCCATGGGTATCGTCACCATCACCAACCAGAGCATCATCGATTCGGGTACCAACGTCAGCGTCACTCTGGAGAATCAGTCTCTGTTCTCTCTCCAGAGAAAGACCCTCCTCGGACTCGACGCGCAGTATAAGTTCAACAAAGACTTCTCTCTCGGAGGTACGATTCTGCATTTCTCCGAGAAATCGTTAACAGAAAAGGTGAATCTCGGCGACGAGGTCATCAACAACACCATGTGGGGCCTCAACATGTCCTTCCGCAAGGACTTCATGTGGCTCACAAATCTGGTAAACAAAATCCCGACGGTCAACGCCACAGCACCATCCACATTCAATGTCAACGCCGAATTCGCACAGCTGATTCCGGCCAGGCGGAAGAGCGGCAGCGCGAAGGGATCGAGTTATGTCGATGACTTCGAGGCCACGCAGACCGGAATAGACCTCCGCTCTCCTTACGCATGGTTCCTCGCCTCCACACCATACGACAACGGCGCAGACGCACTTTTCCCGGAAGCCGCCCTCAGCAATAATGTGGATTACGGAAAGAACCGCGCTCTCCTCGCATGGTATTATATCGACAGGCAGTGGACACAGCGCAACTCCACAATGCTTCCCGGTTATCTCAAGAACGATCCGCACCAGATGTCGAACCCATACGTCCGTGAGATTACCGTGAACGAACTGTATCCTTACAGAGACCTTGCGTACGGCGAGGCCAACTGGATACAGACGCTCAACCTGTCATATTATCCAAGGGAGAGGGGACCATATAACCTCGATGCCGACAATATCGACAGCGATGGAAATCTGCTGAATCCAGAAAAACGGTGGGGAGGTATAATGAGGAAGATGGACAACTCCAACTTCGAGAACTCGAACGTGGAGTATATACAGTTCTGGCTGCTCGACCCCTTCCTTGATCCTGACAACAAGAATACGGAAGGGGGGGATCTTTATTTCAATTTCGGAGAGATTTCGGAGGACATACTCAAGGACGGAATGAAGAGCTATGAGAACGGAATGCCGGTCGACGGCAATGAGGAGTGGCTCACATCGACGGTGTGGGGGCGCGTGTCCCGTCAGAATTCACTGACATACGCGTTTGAGAACACCAGCGACGCGCGTCTGCTTCAGGACGTGGGTCTCGACGGACTTTCCAACGATGACGAGTATAAGTTTGACTCATATAAGGAATATCTCGACAAGCTGAAGGCCAAGTTGCCGGCCTCGACCATAGCCGCCATGCAGGATGATCCTTTTTCGGCGATGAACGACCCGGCAGGTGACAATTACCACTTCTACCGGAGCAACTGGTACGACGAGCACCGTATCGGAATACTCGACCGATACAAGAGATACAACGGTGTCGAGGGGAACTCCCTTTCTCCCGACCAGAGTTCTAATCCACAGTATCAGTCAGCACGCGCCGTTCCCGATGTGGAGGATATCAATCAGGACAACACTCTCAACGAGTACGAGCGTTACTTCCAGTACAAGGTGTCGATACGTCCGGAGGATCTTGAGGTAGGTAAAAACTACATAACCGACAAGCAGGTTTCCGAAGTGACCACTCCCGAAGGAAGCCAGACTGCCGTGTGGTATCAGTTCAAGATTCCGTTGAGCGCCCCGGACAAGGTGGTGGGGGGAATAACCGACTTTTCCACTATAAGATTCGCGCGTATGTTCATGACGGGATTCAAGGAAGTGACACACCTTCGATTTGCCACTCTTGAACTTGTGCGGGGTGAATGGCGCGACTATAAGTTCAATCTGAATACACGCAACGACTCGCCGGCGGAAGGTGAACTCGATATGACCGTTGTAAACATCGAGGAGAATGCCGGCCGCACTCCGGTCAATTACATACTGCCTCCGGGTGTGGACCGTATCCAGGATCCGGGAGCCGCACAGGCGACCCAGCTTAACGAGCAGTCTCTCTCGCTCACGGTAAAGGGACTCCAGCCGGGTGATGCCCGTGGCGTCTACAAGAATACGCAGATGGACATGCGCATCTACAAACGTCTACAGATGTGGACCCATGCAGAGGCTCTCATCGACAATAAAACCGACCTTAAAAACGGCGACCTGGCCATGTTCATCCGTCTCGGCTCAGATGTGAAGAACAACTATTACGAATATGAGATACCTCTTGACCTTACGCCTCCTGGCCGCTACAACAACTTCAACAGCCATGACCGCACCATGGTCTGGCCGCTGAACAACCGACTCGACATACCGCTCGACGTATTTACAACGCTCAAGACCGAACGTAACCGCGAGAAGAGCGCGGGAACCGAAGGGGTGGGGTACAACGTGCTCTATTCCTCGCAGGATTCCGAAAATCCGCGTAATCTGGTCTCCGTGCTTGGAAACCCGAGTCTCAGCGATGTGCGTGTCATGCTCATCGGTATCCGAAACAGATCGAGCAGCGTTAAGGAGGGCACCATCTGGATAAATGAATTGAAGGTAACGGATTTCAATGAGTCCGGAGGATGGGCGCTGAACGCCAGTGCCGGTCTTTCGGTCAGTGACCTCGCCATGGTCAATTTATCAATGCACCGAGAAACAGATGGCTTCGGAAATGTGGATCAGGGTCTTTCGCAGCGCCGTCTCGACACATACGACCAATATAATGTCGTTGTGCAGGGCGATCTCGGAAAATTCCTGCCTGAGAAGGCAAAACTCAATGCCCCTGTCTATTTCTCCACATCGCAGGAGAAAATCACACCGAAGTACAATCCGCTCGATCAGGATATCCTGCTTGAGGATGCTCTCGATGCGGTCGCCACCAGACATGAGAGGGATTCGATAAAGAGTTTCGCGATTTCCACTAAGAGAACCGAGAGCCTTTCGATATCGAATTTCCGTTTCAACGTGCAGAGCAAAACCCCGATGCCGTGGGATCCGGCGAATTTCACACTGACTTTCTCCTATAACAAACAGAAGAATATCGATCCAACCACGGAGTATGAGAATACCAACGATTACCGCGGCTCTTTCCAGTATGCCTACACTCCATACATTAAGGCGTGGAAACCGTTCAAATTCATCAAAGGAAAGGGAAAGACGGCCAAATTTTTCAAAGACTGGGAGATAAACTGGCTCTTCAATAATCTGACTTTCTACACCTCGATGCACCGCAACTATTATGAGATGCAGACCCGTTCGGAAGTAGATGTCAATTTCCAGTTGCCGGTTCAGGTAAGCAAGAATTTCACATGGGACCGTCAGCTTTCAATCACCTGGAATCTGATAAAATCGCTGTCGCTTTCATTCTCGAGCAACACCACGGCGAGGATTGAGGAAACGATCGGAGCGGTGAACCGCAAGCTGTTTCCCGACGAATACCGTGACTGGAAAGATACGGTCCTCTCTTCCCTGCGCAATTTCGGTACCCCCTGGAACTATAACCAGACTTTCACCGGTACTTACCGGGCGCCTTTCAACAAGATAGGTTTCCTCGACTATCTCACCGGCTCCGTAACATATAATTCGGTATACCGATGGGACAAGGGTGCTACCGTCGAAGACATGTATCTGGGCAATTCGATTCAGAACCAGTCATCGTGGAACGCTGACGCGCGTCTCAATTTCGAGACTCTTTTCAACAAGTCCAAATATCTGCAGAAAATCAACAAGCGGTTCTCTTCCTCCAGTTCAGCGCGAGGCAACAATAATCGCGGGCGCATCGGGCGCGATAAGAATTCCAAAGATGTCGGTGGCGACAGGAATGCGCGGGATAAGGAAAAGAATCCGAAAGCCAAGAAATTCGAGCGTGCCATAACGCTGTCGCCCGATTCGGCCACATTGGTGAAACATAATCTCAACAATAAGAAAATCAGACTTTCTGCTACAGAAAACGACAAGCCTGCGCGTGTGAATTATAAGGTGGTGGACGCAAACACCATTCAGATAACCGACACAGGAAGCCGCCAGCTTAAGCTTGTGATACGCGAGGAGATCAAGGAACAGAAGTCCAGTTTCGGTTCCGAATTCGCCGAACATGCACTTCGTTTCCTCATGATGCCGCGCTCGGCCTCGTTCCGCTGGCGCTCGTCGCATTCGCTCAATCTGCCGCTTTTCTCGCCCAACATAGGACCGGTATTCGGCCAGAGCCGCAGCTATGGCCCTATGTCGCCGGGCCTTGACTTCGCTTTCGGTTTCTATGACAAGGACTATGTTGACAAGGCTCTTGACAACGGATGGCTAATCACCGGAAGCGAGCAGGTTTCTCCGGCACTCTGGGCAAAGAGCAACGAATTCAATTTCGAACTTAATCTCGAACCGATAAGGGGACTTAAGATTGTGCTGACATCGAATCTCACCGATTCCCGCACTGAGCAGATGCAGTTCATGTATGCCGGTATGCCCACCACCTACAGCGGGTCGTACGTCCGCACGCACTGGGCGCTGGCCACATCCATGCGCAACGCCAATGCGGCCGACGGCTACGCCTCCGATGCATTCAGCAAGTTCCTCGACTATATTCCCCGGATCGCCGCCCGTTATGAATCGGCTTACAACGGCATGAGGTATCCTGCCGACGGATTTATGGAGGGCAGCCATCTTGCCGGCAAAGAGTTCGATCCTGCCAACGGAACTGTGAGCCGTACGAGCAGTGATGTGCTTATCCCGGCATTCCTCGCGGCATACAGCGGACTTGATCCCGATAAGGTGAGCCTCGGGCTTTTCGACGGTCTCGGGGCCATGAGACCGAACTGGCGCGTGACATACGACGGCATCCTGCAGATGGGGAACATGCGTAAATGGTTTAAATCATTCACCATTTCGCATGCATACCAATGCACATACAATATCGGTTCATATTCAAGCTATATGAACTGGATAAGTGTGGACGGCAACATGGGATTCACTCTCAACGACCAGACGCAGATGCCGGTTCCGTCGTCACCTTTCAACATTCCTTCGGTGTCGATCACAGAGAAGTTCGCACCTCTCGTCGGCGTTAAGGTCACGCTCTTCAACGACATTTCTTTCAATGCCGAGTATCGCGACTCCCGTACGCTCAATCTCAACACTTCAGCCGGACAGATAGTTGAGACCACCAGCAAGCAGCTGCAGGTGGGAGCGGGATGGAAGATTGCGAACTTCAACAAGATTATCAAGATCGGAAGCAGACAGGGAAACGTTTCTAACGACCTTACGTTGAATCTTGATTTCTCATACGCCAACAACCAGTCGCTTATCAGGCGCATAGAGACCGCCTACACTCAGGCCACGCAGGGAACAAGCACATTCTCTGTAAACTTCATGGCGAGCTATATACTGAGCAAGCGAATCACGCTCTCGGCATTCTTCGACCATCAGGCCAACACCCCGCTCGTCTCCAACAACGCCTATCCGACAAGCAACTCCAACTATGGTATAGCAGTCAACGTCTCGCTCGCCCGATGATAGTGTTTTCTATAGACATGCATACTGTGATAGTGGGTTGTAAAGTACAGAATAGAATAAAAAACGGAGACAATTGTCTCCGTTTTTTGTCTGAAATTATCTTTAAATTTAAGTGACTGCTGGCACAAGAGGAAATTATGCTATAATAGCCGGAAAGGGTCGGCATCGCGCCAGGCAGGGAATTTCTCCCGGAATGCATCGAGTTTTTCGCGACTCAGTGTCGCGTACAGCAGACCGTCCGGGTCTTCGCTGCCATCTTCTTCCGGAATGGATATCGAGATCTCTTTGCCCTTGAAGTCCGAGACCATGGAGGTCCCGTCATAGCGGAAGCCCTTGTCATCGGTTCCGCGGCAATCCACGGCACATACGTATGCTTCGTTTTCGATGGCCCGGGCCGGGATAAGGGCGCGCCATGCGCCGACGCGTACTTCGGGCCAGTTGGCCACGGCTATCAGGGCATCGTACTGGTTGTCGACATTGCGACACCATACCGGGAACCGGATGTCGTAACATACGATCATTGCCAGATTCCAGCCGCGGTAACGGACAGCAAGCCGTCCGTAGCCTCTCGAGAACACTTTGTTCTCTCCGGCCATGGTGAAGAGGTGATGTTTGTCCTCGAATGTTTCTTCTCCCGACGGCTCGATAAAGAACGCACGGTTGTAGAGCGAGCCTCCGGAATCAGCTATGAAGCTTCCGGCGATAGCGATGTGGCGCTCGCGGGCGAGTTCTTTCAGGATGTCGACTGTCGCTCCGCTGTTGCGCTCTGCGAGGGGACGAACCTCCTCTTTATCCTTGCCGACGGGAAAGCCGGTAGAGAACGTTTCAGGGAGAATCAGAAGATCCGTCTCGGGGTGTACGCGGGAAATCACCCTGCGCAGAGTCTCGATGTTCGCCTCCTTGTCTCCCCAGGAAATCTCCATAGGGAAGAGACATACTTTAAGATCGTTCATGCGGGTATTCTCAGTCTGTGATGAATTTGTCGGGGTATTTTGCGGCCTCCTTGTGCCCGGTGTAGTATTTCTTGACCGCAGCCATGTCTGCCTCGATATTGCCGGTGGGCTGGAATTCTTCATCGACCGATATGCGTTTATTGGCGTAGTCGATTATTCCGATCTGGACGGGGACATGGGCGTCGTAAGCGATCCGGAGGAATCCTGTATGCCAGCGGGCTGTTCCCCGGCGTGTCCCTTCCGGAGTGATGGCCAGGTTCAGGTATGGTTCCGTGCGGAATTTCTCTTCAAGAGAGGCCGTGAGCTTCCCGCCGGAACCTTGCCGCGACACCGGAATTCCTCCCAGCGAGCGGAAAAAAAAGTTCAGCGGGAAAACGAACCATGCTTTTTTCATCACGAAGTTGGCTTTCCTACCCACCGACAGCCATGCGAGGTAGCCGAGCACAAAATCCCAGTTGGAAGTGTGCGGAGCCACGCAGATAACGCATTTGTCGCGTCTCGGAGCCTTCACGCTCACGCTCCATCCCGCACGATTCAGGATGCGGCCCCAGAAATTCATCTTCACCTGTGGGTCGGATGCCATGACCTTACGCGTTTACCGATTCCTTGTTCATCATCTTCACCTCTTCGGGAATTGCGGCGTTGAACTCCTTGAGTGCGGCGCCGGTCTCTTCGTCAAATTCTGTGAAGATTTTGTCGAACAGCGATTTGTAGAAGTTCTTCTTTGCTGTTACGTATTCTTTTTTGTCTCCGAACGCTTTCTCTCCGCGGTCGAAGGTAACATTAGAATTGTTCTTGGCCCGGCCGATTGCACACAGTACTTTCTGCATCGCCTCCGCTATCTTGTCTTTGTCGGATTTCTCCACATTGTAATATGCGGCGATCATCTCGTCGATCACAGATGCGCCGATGGCGTCGACATACTTCTTGAATTCTCTTTTGTTAGCCATTGTCTTTATTTTAGGTTTTATTATATATAACGCGCCCGGAGGCTGTTTTTATCATACAAAAATAGCAATAATCAGGGAAAAAACCAAAAAGAGAAGGCCGGGACAACAATCCCGGCCTTCTCTTTTTGGTTATATTATGGAATTGGATTCCGATTATTTTTCCTCCACTCCTTCAAGAACAACCTGAACACGGTTCTTGCCGTTGTAGAGATTTTTGAGGAATGCGTTCATTTCAGCGAGAGTGAGGTCGGCGATTGCCTCACGTGCGCCTGTGATGTCGTCAATGCCTCGGTCAAGCATCATAAGCCTGTTGTCCCAGTAGGAGTTGGTGCGGACATTGATGTCATACTGGCTAAGTGCCGCACCTTTCACTTTCTGGAAGTTTTCGTCATTCATACCCTCTTTGAGGAGTTTCATAAACTCGTCGTTGGCACGTTTTTCAAGTTTCGCCTGCATATCCTTGTTGGTCTGGAACACGTATACGAGCGACCACTGTCCGGTGTAAGCATTCAGGCCGGCGTAAGAGTAGGGGCTGTAAGTTCCTCCCTCTTCCTCGCGGAGAGTCTCCGTGAACACGTTAGTGAGTGCGTCGTCGAGAAGGTCGACCATAACAGAGTTCTTGGGGTTGTAGGGGATGTTTGTGTCGGAGTATGTGTTGTATACCATTACGGAAGGAGTCTGCATCGGATAAGAGAACTTGTCCTCTATCTGGCCGGCCACCTGTGTGATGGAAGTCACCTGCTTGGGGGCGGCGCTCTTCTTGCCGGTGGAGGGGAGGGTGGCGATGTACTGCTCCATGAGGGTCTTGAATGTGTTGAGATCCACGTTTCCGGTGAAGATGAACGTGTAGTCGGCGGCATTCGAAAGGCTCTTGTGGAGCATGTCGATCATCTGGTCGTAGTTGGCTGCGTCAAGGGTGCTTACGCCAACGGCCTCGAACATCGGGTTATTGCCGTAGGAGGCAGCTTTTATGTGCTTGCCGAACACGTAGTTGGCGTCTTTTTCCTGATTGGCCATCAGGGAGCGGATCTTGTTGATTTCCGTGTTATAGGCCTCGGCGTCTGCTCCGAGCTGTGTGAATGAGGAGTAAACAAGCTCCATGAATGTGGGCAGGTCCTTTACAGTTGTAGATCCTTCGAGGATATCAGCGGTGTTGCCGACTTTGTAGGTGAGACCTACCTTTTTGCCTGCAAGATATTTACCAAGTCTGTTGTGGTCGAATGGCCCCATCTTGGCGAGATTATATACATCTTCAATAAGAGCTATGTTCGCTGCCTGCGAGCCGGGATAGCTGCGCTTTCCGCCGTCGCGGTATGCGGTCATCACGATTTCATCCTGCTTGAAGTCGGTGGGCTTCACGATGACACGGGCGCCGTTGGAGAGTGTGAACTCGGTGGTTCCGAACTGTCCCTCCTTTGTGGCTTTGATTTTGCCGGGAGCGGGGAGTTTGGCGATCAGCGGATCGGTAATGACCTCATCGACGTAAGCCTCATATTCGGCATTCCAGATGTTCTGGATGTCGCCTACAACCTGGGCCTCCTCCATCTTGACCATTCCCTCCTTTGTGGGTTCGGCCACTATAATCACCTGGTTCTCTTTGGTGATCAGCTGCGGAAGCATCTGGTTGAGAGCCTGGACGGGGATTGCAGGAAGGATCTGCTTTACAATTTCATATTCCTTCTCGATACCGGGAGAGGGTTCGTTGTCCACAAAGTGGCGGATGATTTCGCGGGCAAGGTTCTCTGTCTTGGTATTGTTGCGCTCGTTGTAGGCTTTTTCATAGTTGGCAAGCATCTCGTCGCGGGCACGGACGAGTTCGGACTCCATAAATCCTGTCTTGCAGGCCTGGGCTACTATCTTGAGGGCGTCGGTATACGCTTTCTGCACGTTGTCCTTTGCGATGATGGTGATGTCGAGCGCAGCTTTGGTCTTCGATACGAGGAAGTCTCCGAAAGATACACCGGCATATACATAATTGCATTCCGCTTTCTTGCTGAAATCGTTGAGACGGTTGTTGATCATTGTCGATACAAGGTTTTCCACGATGGAGGTCTGCATGTATCCTTCCATGGTGTTGCGCATCTCAAACGGAATCTTTTCCATCTTGAACATCACCATTGCCATCGGGTACTGAAGTTCCTTGTCAGTGAAATAAGCGTAGATGGGTTTCTCGTTGTCACTTACCTTGGGATATGTACGTTCGGCGGCGTTGGCGGGCATGACGACAGTGCCGAAAAGTTTCTTTACTTTCGCTTCCATTTCGTCGACATCGAAATCGCCGACAATCACGATACCCTGCTGGTCCGGACGATACCACTTCTTGTAGTATTCGCGGAGCACTTCAGGCTTGAAGTTGCGTACCACCTCCATTTTTCCAATGGGAGTCTGCTCATACTGGTACTCGTCGTAGATGACGGGGAGGATGGATTCGAGCATGCGGCTGTTGGCGTCGTTGCGCGAGCGCCACTCCTCTTCGATCACGCCGCGTTCGGCATTGATTTCGGCCTCTTCGAGAAGAATGTTGCAGCTCCAGTCGTAGATGGCAAGCAACACGCTGTCCATAAGTGCTTTGTTGGTTGTGGGTACGTTGTCGATGTTGTAGACGGTCTCATCGAACGAAGTATATGCGTTGATGTCAGCTCCGAAACGGAGACCTTTGCTCTGAAGATAATTGAGCATGTTCTTGCCAGGATAGTTCTTCGTGCCGTTGAAAGCCATGTGCTCGAGGAAGTGGGCGAGACCGAGCTGCTCCGGTGTCTCGAGTGTGGATCCCACCTTCTGGGCAATGTAGAAGTTGGCACGCTGCTTGGGCTCCTCGTTGTGGAGGATGTAATAGTTCAGGCCGTTGTCAAGCTTGCCGTGGCGCACCTGAGGATTCAGGGGCATCGGCGTCTGGGCCTGGGAGCACAGTGTTGCCATAAGCAACATGACCATGCTGAAAATTTTCTTAATCATATTCTGTCTGATTAAAAAGGGGTTATATTAATTGTTTTAAATTATTTCAGTTATTCGTATGATAAGAATGCTATCTTCGTTTCTCAAACCAATCCGCTTGAGGAATATTGAATAAAAACCATAGTTCAATTCTCAGCAAATTTAACTTTTTTCGCGGTAATTTGCAAATAATTCGGTTACATTCTGATACAAAGTCAACGATAAAAAGTTGTCGCGATGACTGCCGTAACAGTATTCTATATGCTTTTGTCTCGGCCCTTGTCCGTTTATGGGGGATATCACCTCATACGGGGAAATACGTTTTAGAAGAAAATGATGCTTTTCTCCGGCAGAATGTTGAAGAGCGGCAAAAGAAATTGCCCCGGCATAAACTTTCTGTCCTCAATATTTGTGTATATAGTATATATTTTATATCTTTACACCATAAATCTAAATGATATGGCAACAGCACTAAATATCAAACGCAAAAACATCGACCTCCCCGTCGATACTCTGCAAAAGCTCTCCATTATGGCAGTAGCTCAGGGCAAGAGTCTAAAGAATTTCATTGAAACAATTCTTATTTCAAAAGCGAACACCGTAGCGGTTGAAGTAAGTGAAAATCCATCGCCCTCCGGCGACCCGTGGTTTAATGACCCGGAAAACATAGCTTCTGTTAATCGAGGCATAGAGGATATTAAAGCCGGAAGATGTCGCGCTTACTCAATGGATGAAATAAGGGAACTGTTAGGCGTATGACTTACGAGCTGATATTGTCTGATGAAGCGAAAGAACACATGAAAGTGTGGCGCAAGTCCGGGCAAAAGAAAACGCTAAAGAAGATTGCCGATTTATTTGAGGAACTTCAACAACATCCCACCACTGGCACCGGGCACATTGAACAGCTCAAAGGAAATTATTCCGGCTACTGGAGCCGAGAAATCAATAAAGGTGACCGAATGATTTACAGCATTGAAGATGACAGGGTAATTGTAAACGTGGTATCACTCAAAGGACATTACAGTGACAAGTAGAGATATACAAGGCAATAGCTCTGTTATCGTCTGGAATCCATAAAAGCACCTCTCTGGTATAAGAGAAAAAGAAATGGGCCTTGCATCATCAGTCTAAACTTCTGTTTAGGCATGAGACAAAGTCCTTTTTTCCTCTTATGCGGTAGTCGGCATACGTTCGTCCAAAATCTATTCGTGCGATGGTGTGCCGACGGACAGAACCGCTTTTACGGAAAAAACTTATCCTGGCGTCTGGCGCATAAATGCAAAAAAGGGGATAAGGTTTGGATGCTGTCTCAAACAGCGTATGAAATTATTGCAAATTTTTTTCAAAAGAATTACCTTTGTACTATGAAAAAAGCTATTGCTGCGATATTTTTCACTGTGCTGTTTTTTGGTACCGGCACGATGCCGGTCCATGCCCGCAAGCGTGTGTCGGAAAAGGAAGACCGGGAAAAGCGACATGCCGGACTGCTTGAAAAACTCGACCGTGACGCCAATGCGGCACGTCTTTATGAATGGGAGAGGAAATGGGATATGGTGATCACGGCAGGTTTCGGCTTTTCCACCTGGCTTTCTCACAGCGAAGCAGTGCCTCTCACCGATCCGGGTTTATCCTGGAATGCCGGTCTGCGTACAAGTTATGTTTATGAGAATGGATGGACTCTCGGTTTCGGGGCGCGTTATCTTTACCTCAGCATCCTCAACAATGTCACGGCTCTCGAGCAGGGCCTCGGTCTTGTAGGCAAGACTGAGCAGACATATCTGGATATACCTATGTATGCCGGCTTCAGGTTCGCGTGTACCAAGAGAGTGGACTGTCAGATTCTGATCGGTCCGTACGTATCATGCGGAATCGACGGAAAGATAAATTTCGTGAATTATGATCTCACTCCTCCAGAAGAAAAGACTATAGAATTGTTCGAAGGGATGAACCGTTATGATATCGGACTTAACGCTCATCTCGATTTCGATGTGTCGAATTTCGTGTTTGGAGTCGAGGGGAGGGTAGGATTTCTCAATCTTGACGGGGGACTTGCCATGACCAACGGCGGAGTCATGCTTAACTTCGGCTACCGCTTTCACCTCAACTGAAAAGTTTGCATTCGCTCTAGATGTCATCACATGGCTAAGCCCGGCCAAGTGAAATGCAACCGCCCGGCAGATAGATTTTTGCCGGGCGGTGTATATAGGATGAGTTATATTTCTTACTTGAAGAGATATTGCGAGGAGATGGACTGGTTGTTGTGGATGCGGCGGATTGTGTCGGCGAAAAGTTTGGCTACGGGCAGGATCGTCGCTTTGGGGTTCTCTTTGCCGTAGGGGATGGAGTCGGTGAAGATAATCTCTTCGAGTCCGCTCTCCTTCACTCTTTCGGTGGCTGGGTCGCTCATAACCGGGTGGCTCGCGAGGGCGCGCACGGTCTTTGCTCCGTTGGCGATCAGGAGGTCGGCGGCCTTTGTGATGGTTCCGGCGGTGTCCACTATATCGTCGATGAGTATCACGTTCTTGTCAGTGACGTCTCCGATCACGGTCATTTTCTCCACCACGTTTGCCTTGGCTCGTGTCTTGTGGCAGAGCACGAGAGGAACATCGAAGTACTTGGCGTAGGAGTTGGCGCGTTTTGCTCCGCCGACATCGGGAGAGGCGATGACCATATCCTTCAGACGAAGGCTCTCGATGTAGGGAATGAAAATCGATGATGCGTAAAGATGGTCCACAGGCACATTGAAGAATCCCTGAATCTGGTCGGCATGGAGGTCCATGGTAACAAGTCGGTTGATTCCGGCCACGCTGAGGAGGTCTGCCACAAGTTTCGCCGCGATCGAAACCCTCGGTTTGTCCTTGCGGTCCTGACGGGCCCAGCCGAAATAGGGCACTACGGCATTGATGCTGCCGGCCGACGCGCGCTTGGCCGCGTCAATCATCAGCAGAAGCTCCATAAGGTTCTGGCAGCTGTTGAAGGTGGACTGGACCAGATAGACCTCGCTTCCGCGGATTGATTCTTCGAATGAAACCTCGAATTCGCCGTCGGCAAATACATCGCGTTTCATTTTTCCGAGTTCGATTCCTAACTCCTTGCAAATGCTTTTTCCGAGATATTCAGAAGAAGTACCTGCAAATACTTTGATGGGCGGTAGAGTGTTGTTCATGACGATAGGTTCTAATTTTTGCGCAAATTTAAGAATTATTTCTCAATTGTCGCTTTTTTTTCTTTATGTTTTTGAAACAATTTTTTTTAGCGGCACAATTATTGCGTCGTAACCTCCTATCTCGAAAGATGATATGTCATTACGTCCTGTAGTCCACGATATCTTTTTCCCCCATACGAGGTCGGTCGCGCTTTGTTTCCCTTCGGCGAGACCGGCCATATCGAACGCCAGTTCCGGGATTATCACGTCTGTCTGGGCGGCCATTTCTCCGAAGTTCACGACTATCAGCAACGCCTCCCTGTCGGTATATCTTATGAATGCATACTGCCTGTGCGGGTTGAAGCGGTTGTTGCGGAGATTCACATACATGAGGTCGAAAAACGCTCCCCGGCGGATTGCCTCCCGCTCGTTGCAGAGCCTGAGAACCCGTGCATATAGCCCCCTGAGCCATCTTTCATGTGCTGTCAGCCTCAGGACATTACATTTGCCGTGGTTCCACCAGCGTCGCAGGGTGGAATAGCTCCAGTAGTCGAATATCGTGCTCCTGTTGTTGTCGCCGGCGAATCCCTCGTTGTCGCGCGCCATCTCGCCGAGTTCCTGGCCGTAGTAAATCATGAAGGGTCCTTTGCTCATCATCGCGCCTGTCACAAGGAAGGGGAGAACCTTGGCTGGATTGGAGGCAAACTCTTTCGAGCCGAAACGCACCTCGTCGTGGTTCTCAAGGAAGTTCAGCATCGAGTCGCCGATTCCGTCTATGCGCTGCCAGCATTCTGTCAGTTTCGCCGCCGACATGTTGTGGCGTTCGATCCCGACGAGGGTGTCGTAGAGATTCACCTTGTCGTAGAGATAATCGAATCCGCAATAGTCGAGGAATGTGCGGTAAAGATTCACATCATAGATCTCGCCGATGAAGATCAGTTCCGGGTAATCGTTCTTCACCTGCGGGATGGCCCAGTGCCAGAATTCCTGAGGCACCATGAACACCATGTCACACCGGAAACCGTCGATACCTTTCGATGCCCAGAACCGCATGATGTGGAGCATCTTGAGCCATGTGTCGGGAATCGGGCTGAAGTGGCATGACCGGTCGCCGGGATCATAACCGTAATTCAGTTTCACGGTCTCATACCAGTCGTTCCTGCCGCAGAATGCCGAGTAGCAGTCGTTTCCTGTGGCCTTGGCGGGAAATTCCAGATAAGGGAAACTTCCCTCTGTCACCAGGCCGAACGACGGGGCGAATTGCTGGTTGGTGATGTAATAGTAATTGTTGGAGGGCGAAAAGAACTTGGTGATGTCGTCTCCGGCTCCGAAATCCTTGATCCCCGCGGGAGCCGAGTCGGAATGATACACTCTTGCCGTATGGTTCGGCACGAAATCGATAATCACCTTCAGACCACCGTCATGTATCCGTTTCACCGTTGATTCGAATTCAGCCATTCGGTTCTCGATGTCGACGGCTATGGCAGGCGCCACATCATAATAATCCTTTATGGCGTACGGGGAACCGGCCTCTCCCTTGACTACATTGGGATTGTCTGCCGGAATACCGGGGAATGCGGTCTTTGTGGCATTCTCGATCACTCCGGTGAGCCAGATGCAGTTGACTCCCAAGTCAGAGAGCGACTTCAGCAGGCGCGGTGTGATGTCGTTGAGTTTGCCGCTGCCGTTTTGGGCGAGTGTTCCGTTCGGGATAGGAGTATCGCAGTCGTTGGTCATTATCCGCGGAAACGTCTGATAGATGATAAGCTTTTCTTTAGCGTCCATAAGGCTGTGCAAGTGTGTTGACAGGTCAAATACATGACATGAATATACAAAATTAGCAAAAAAAGGCGAGATTACAGTAACAGAACCGGGCAATAATGCATGGAGCCTTGTAAATAATACGAAAAAATCCCGCAACTGCCACAGTTGCGGGATTGTGAACTTTCGGGAATTGAGTCTTACCAGATGATCACGCGTTCTTCGGCCGGGCGGAACATCTTGTCGCCCTCCTTGATGCCGAAGGCCTTCAGGAAGGGTTCGATGTTGCGGAGCGACACATTCACGCGGTTTACGCCGAGGGAGTGGGGGTCAAGCTTTGTGAGACGCTCTTTCTCCGCGTCGCGTACGTTGGTGGCCCAGAGGTTGGCGTAGTTCATGTAGAACACCTGAGAGGGGTCGAGGCCGTCGATTTTAGCAGCTTCGGAATTGATGTCGACACCTTTCTGCTTCTGGGAGTCGATCCATGCGGTGTGAGCCACGCGGAGACCGCCCTGGTCGGCGATGTTTTCTCCGAGAGTGTATGTGCCGTTTGCATGGATGCCGGGAAGCACCTCTATTTCATTGAACTGAGCCACGAGGCCGTTGGTGAGGTTCTTGAACTTTTCGGCGTCTTCTTCGGTCCACCAGTTGCGCATGTTACCTTCCTCGTCGAAATTGCGGCCCTGATCGTCGAAACCGTGGGTAAGCTCATGGCCTATCACCACTCCGATACCACCGTAGTTTTCAGCATCGCTCGAAGCGGGGTCATAGAAAGGAGCCTGAAGGATTCCGGCGGGGAACACGATCTCGTTGTTGATGGGGCTGTAATAAGCGTTGACAGTCTGGGGAGTCATCGCCCATTCGGAGCGGTCGACAGGTTTGCCCCATTTCTCCAGATAGCGGTCGAGTGCCCATTCGCCTGCATTCTCCATATTTTCATAGTAAGAGAGCGCGGGATCCACGTTGAGGAGACTGTAGTCCCTCCATTTGTCGGGATAGCCGATCTTTACGGTGATGGCGTTGAGTTTCTTCATGGCGGCAACCTTGGTGTCATCGCTCATCCAGGGAAGACGGATGATGTGCTTGCCAAGTGCGTTGCGGAGGTTCTCCACAAGTCCTTCCATGTAGACTTTGCTGCTTTCGGGGAAATATTTCTCTACATAGAGGCGGCCGATGCCTTCTCCCATGATGCCGTCGACATTGGCGAGTGCTTTCTTCCAGCGGGGACGCTGCTGCTGCACGCCGCTCATCACTTTGTTGAATTCGAAGGATGCGTCAGAGAACGCATCGCTTAGATACGGTGCCGCGCCGCTTACGATCTCCCAGAGATAGTAGTCTTTTTTCTCGCGGTCTGTGAGCGATTTCATGAGGTTGTCGGCCTGCTTCACAGTGTTGAGCTCGGTGACAATCACTGTTTCGGGAGCTGTGATGCCGAGGTCACCGATCATCTCGCGGATAGGCAGGTTGGGATACAGTTCCTTCACCTGGTCAAGTGTGCGGATGTTATACTGCTTCGAATAGTCGCGGCTCTGCTCGCGGGTCCATACCGAGTCGGCAAGTGCTGTCTCGATTTTCATTACGTTGGCCGAAATGCGGCGTGCATCCTTCTTGGAGTAGCCGGCGAGCTGCATCTGTTTCTCTATAAGGGTGGTGTATGCCTTGCGGATTTCACGGTTGCTTTTGTCATTCAGGAGATAATAGTCTCTGTCGCCAAGACCGAGGCCCACACCGCTCACATACATCGCATACTGCTTGCTGTTGCCGAGATCTTCCTGGAATCCCATGCTGAAGAGCGGGCTCGATTCGTGGCGCTGCATGTAGCGGAACAAGTCGGTCATCTCTTCGGGACGGGCGTTTTCGATTTTTGCGAGTTTCTTCCTGATGGGTGCTGCTCCCTCGCGGTTGCGGCGGATGGAGTCCATGCCGAGTTCATACAGGTTCGCTATTTTATAGGCGTCCGTACCTTTGGCGGGATTTGTGGCGGCAAGGCCGGTCACAATCCTGCGCACACGATGCTCGCTGGAGTCGCTGAGGATGTTGAATGAGCCGTAGCGGGAATACTCCGGAGAGAGAGGATGACTCTCCATCCATTTCTTGTTGACATGGTTGTAGAAGTCCTGACGGGGAGAGATTGTGTTGTCCAGCCCGTTTTTGTCCAGACTTTTCAGATGTTCCTGCGCACTGAGTCCGAACGCAAACAGACCCATGGAGGCAAGCATCATCGACATTCTGAATTTCATAATGCTAAATTTAAAGTTAGATATTATATTTGATAGTATTGTCTTTATTGTTCATACAGTCAAGGCTTGTTGCGACTCGGTCATGTTTGCAGACACCTCAGAAGCGTCGACAGTTTGTTTTCGGTTTCAAGCCACTCGTCATCGGGTGCAGACATCTCGTTGATGCCGCCGCCAGCGTAGAGAGCGCATCCGGCGGGAGTCAGACGCAATGATCTCAGATTTACAAAAAAATTAAAATCTCCTTCATTCTGATATGGCCCGCAGAAGCCGCCGTAATAGCTTCGGTCGAAGTTCTCGCATACGTCGATAATCCGCATCGCAGACTCCACCGGGAAACCGCAGAGAGCCGGAGTAGGGGATAGCCGAAGAGCGAGTTCTGCGACTGCCGCCATGTCGAACCGGTCTTCTGCCTCCCGAATCCTGGCGGTGATATATGTGCGCAGATGCTCCACCGGACCGGCTTGTGCCGTATGTGTCGGACCTGTTTCTGCATCGAGTCCGGCCGACTCGAAGGCGTCGCGGATGAAGTCGCGCACCACATTGTGCTCCTTTAAGTTCTTGTCGTCCCAGTCTCCGGAAGCTTCCGCACTTCTTGTGCCGGCGAGTGCCATGGACGTCAGTAGTCCGCGTTGTCCCGCAACGAGAGTTTCCGGGGAGGCTCCGAGCCATATTCCGGTGGCTTCGCTTCCAAAGCAGAAGATGAATGCTTCCGGATATTCCAGGCATAGGCGCAGGAACGTATTCGAGAGAGAGAATTCGCTCTCCATCACAAGCTGTCTGGCGGCGACTGCCTTGATCAGATTTCCTGACTTGACTTCTGTGACTATCCTCTCCACTTCCATACGATGTTGTTCCCGGGTTGTGGATCCGGAGAAAGGAGCCGTGATATTTATACGTCTGGCAAATGAGTCGAGTCCGGATATATCGGCCTTTTCGCCGCCTGTAAAAGAGAGGGTCCTGTGCCGGTCCTGGCGAAAAGGTGCGACAGCGAAGCCGTTCCGGATTCCGTCCGCGATGCTGCAGGAGCGGAATGCAATTGTTTCCGTTCCGTTGCCCGGCAGTCTGTATCCGTAAAAAGCTTCCATATAGTCAGAATCTTAGATATTATTGTCTGTGTAGTCGTCTTGTATCGGACCGGTCTCGGCAAACAGATCGAACTCTTCGGCACGTGTCACGGTGGCTTCGATGAATTCTCCCGGCTGCGCGCCGCATCTCACGTGAAAAGTGAGATCCACCTCCGGACTGTCCCATTCCGACCGGCATAGAGCATAGTCTCCTTCCCGCTCGTCGACAAGGAGGCGAAGTCGCTTCCCGACCAGCTCCTCCGACAGTTCGGCGGAAATATCCTGTTGCAGGGCCATCAAGGTATCAAGTCTGCGTTGCTTCACCTCTTCAGGAACATTGTCGGTGTAATGTCTTGCCGCGTAAGTGTCCTCTTCTTCAGAGTATGCGAAAGCTCCCATACGGTCGAAGCGGCGGTTTCGTACGAAATCCATAAGGTTGTCGAAATCTTCCTCCTCCTCTCCCGGGAAACCGACCATAAGGGTGGTGCGGATTCTTATGCCGGGGACTCTGCGTCTGATTTCGTCGAGCAGACGTTCGGTCTCGGCTGCTGATATATGCCTGCGCATGGCTTTGAGCATCTTGTCGGAACTGTGTTGCAGGGCGATGTCAAGATATTTGCACACGTTGGGCCTGCGGGCCATGACATCGAGAATGTCCATGGGGAAGTCCGCCGGATAAGCGTAATGAAGCCTTATCCATTCCACCCCCTCGACTTCGGCCATGGCATCGATAAGCGCGGCCAGCCGGTGCTCGCCGTACAGATCTGTACCGTATGAGGAGAGATCCTGCGCTATCACGTTGAATTCCCTCACTCCTCCGGCTGCAAGACGGCGCGTCTCCTCAAGTATTTCCTCCATGGGCCGGGAGATGTGTCTTCCTGTTATCAGAGGTATGGCGCAGAAGGCGCAGAAGCGGTCGCAACCTTCTGAAATCTTGATGTAGCAGGAATGTGGCGGTGTAGTCAGGGTGCGTTCCCACTCGCGGGGTGCCGGTGCGCCGGATCTGTCTTCGAGACTGTCGATAAAATTCTTCCAGTCGAATTTTCCGTAGACTATGTCGATTTCCGGAATCTCCTTATCGAGAACGTCGCGGTATCTCTGGGTAAGGCATCCCATAGCCACTATCTTGCCGATTTTGCCGGAGTCTTTCAATTCGGCGAGGCTAAGGAGGAGATTGATGGATTCCTCTTTGGCATCGGCGATGAATCCGCAGGTATTGACCACCACATATTCCCCCTCCACATCTTCGGGGTTGTGCGTCACGGTGTAGCCTTTGGCTTCCAGCCGCCGGAGCAGCCGTTCGGAATCGATCAGGTTTTTGGAGCAACCCATCGAAATCACGTCGATGTGGTTCGGTATCATATAGCGTCGCCGAAAAGTGATCTTACAAATTCTGTCGGATGGAATATCTGGAGATCCTCCATTCCCTCTCCGAGTCCGATATATTTCACTGGAATCTTGAACTGGTCGCTGATTCCGATCACCACGCCGCCGCGGGAGGTGCCGTCGAGTTTGGTGACTGCGAGGTTGTTGATTTCAGTCGCGGCCATGAACTGTCTGGCCTGTTCAAAAGCGTTCTGTCCGGTGCTTCCGTCAAGAACGAGCAGAATCTCCTGGGGCGCGTCTGGCACCACGCGCTTCATCACGGACTTGACCTTGGTAAGCTCGTTCATTAGGTTGATCTTGTTGTGGAGGCGTCCTGCGGTGTCGATTATGACCACGTCCGCACCCTGGGCTTTGGCGCTCTGCAGCGTGTCGAAGGCCACCGCCGCAGGGTCGCTTCCCATTTTCTGTTTTATCACGGGTACACCTACGCGCTGTCCCCATATATCAAGCTGCTCGATGGCGGCGGCCCGGAATGTGTCGGCTGCTCCCAGCACCACCTTGTTGCCGGCTTGTTTGTACTGCCAGGCAAGCTTGCCGATGGTGGTGGTCTTGCCGACTCCGTTCACTCCCACCACAAGTATCACGTAGGGATCATCGCCCTTGCGGGTAACTTTGAAATCGTCAAGCTCATTCTCATTGTCAGGTTTCTGAAGCATGTCGGTCACTTCCTCCACAAGCATCCGGCGGAGTTCCTGACTTCCGACATACTTGTCGCGGGCGACTCTCTCTTCGAGCCGCTCGATAATCTTAAGTGTGGTGTCGGTGCCGACATCGCTCATGATGAATGCTTCCTCGAGATTGTCGAGAACTTCGTCGTCGACCTTGCTTTTCCCCGCGATGGCATGCGAAATCTTGTTCCACATCCCGGTCTGCGTTTTCTCAAGCCCCGAATCCAGAGTCTCTTTCTTCTTTTTGGAGAAAAACTTGAACATATTTGTAGTTTCTTAGTCGTAATGCATTATGCCCGATGGATAATTCATTCTCATGATTCATAATGCATGAATAAAATTGCGGATTGAAATGACAATCTTTGCAGTCGTGATTCCAATCCGCAAAAATAATCATAATTTCTCAGAATATCAAACCCATCATCGGTCTTGAAGTGATTTTTCAAGTATTGCCACCTTTGCCGGAGGAGCCTGAACCGGAGCCTGCGTCATCGCCTGTGACATCGGCCGCCGTGCGCCTGACGTCGCTCTTGAGACTGCCGAAGCGGTACGTGATGCTGAATCCTACCTGCCACTGCGTGAAATTGGACCATGATTTGTTTATTACGTTGGAGGCCACAACCTCGTTCCTGTAAGTCCGTATGGGATTCAGGAAGTTAGTGGCATTGAGCGAGAGGGTAAGCGCGTCTTCCTTGAGCAGCGACTGCGAGACCGACACTCCGTAATAGTACCAGCTGGAGCTGCGATATTGGATGTCGAACCATGGACTGCCGGCGCCTCCGGTTACGTTGAAGCGCATCCGGATGGGGATCCGGTAGTTCCAGTCGACGTTGAAGTTGCCTCCCCAGCCGCTCTTTTGCGCCGTGAGCCGCGGCGCGTCGGCTTTCATGTCCTTATAGTATCCCGACAAGAAGATACTGAGGCTCATGTCGGGGATGATTGTCCACTGGCCGTTGATGTCGAGGCGTACGGTCTGCTGGCGTCCGATGTTGGCGTAGGTGGTGTGGATTATGTCCTGCTCGGCGAACATATAGTCCATGATTCCGTTGCCGACGTAGTCGTATCCGGCCCGGATTCCGCCGCCGAGTTTGCCGCCGTAGTTGTTATAGGAGAACGAGAGGCCGTGGGACACCTCGCTTTTAAGGTCCGGATTGCCATAGCTTACTGTTCCGATCGACTCGTTGCGGTAGGGGTTCAGGCTCCAGAGTCCCGGGCGGGATATGCGCATCTGGTAGCCGAGCCTCATGCTTGCTCCGGGGGATGGATTGTAGCTTAGCGACACGTTGGGGACGGCGTCGTCGAGTCGTGAGGAGAAGTCCGGGCGGTCCCCGATCCTGTAGCGGAGTCCCATGTCGGTGTGCTCGTAGCGGAGTCCTGCCTTTCCGGTGAATTTTCCGAACTTGCCGGTATATGCCGCGTATGCGGCCACGATGTTCTGGAACTGTTCCGTGCACATCTCCTCCGAGGTCAGGGTCGCGGATTCCTCCTCCGAAAGTCCCTGCCGGGGAACATTATGCGCTGTGTTTGTCATGAACGTGCCTTTGGCTCCGAGCTCCACTACGTGTTTATCTCTCAATGGCAGCGAGTAGTCCAGCTGTCCGACATGACGCAGATATTGACCGGTGCTCGCGTTTTCCCGCCAGAAGTATTCTACCGGAAAATCTCCCTTTATATCATCGTAATTTTCAGTGTTGCGGCTGTTGTCATCGTTGTATCCGAAGTTGTAGGATGCCACTATGTGATGTCCCTGGCGGCCGAATGTATGCTGGTAGCTCAGCTGTCCTCCCGCTGAATTATATGTTATTACTGTCCGCTAAACTTTTTTTGAGCGATTGAAAAATTAGGGCTGACACC
>DERZ01000027.1:0-5184 GCA_002361155.1 Porphyromonadaceae bacterium UBA3327
CGAACCCCCGGAGGTGTGACCCTCGTCGGTTTTCAAGACCGATGCAATCGACCACTCTGCCATCTTTCCTCTTATGTCCTGCAAAGTTAATCAATTTTTTTCATTTTTCAAAACCGTTTTTACGGTATTTTTGTTCGCGGACTTGGATGAGTGGCGATTTTATATTATTTTTGTATAAAAGTTCCGGATAAGGTTTATTTACAGCATCTGCCGGATGGTACAAGTCTATGCATGGACAGGTTTTAAGGAACTCGCTCTTTAAGTTCGTGGCTTTGGCGCTCCTGGTGCTGATGTCACCTGCCGCATGCGTCACGGAGTCCCCCGTGGCGGAGCGGGTCATCGCTGTGGGTGAGCGCGTTCCGGAGTTCTCTGTCATTCTCGACAACGGGGAGGAATGGGCTTCGCACAACAGCGGCGGACTTCCGTCGGTGATAGCCTTTTTCCATACGGGATGCGGCGATTGCCGCAGTGAACTTCCTGAATTGCAGGAGGCTTGCCGGCAATCCGGAGACCGGGTGCGGTTCGTATGCATAGCCCGAGAGGAGGATGCCGCCGATATAGCGGCGTGGTGGAGCGACAACGGTCTCTCGCTGCCATGGTCGGCTCAGCCGGACCGCCGCGTTTACAACATGTTCGCCAACACCGGCATACCGCGGATTTTCATCATTTCCGCCGATCTGAAGATTGTGGAGGCTTTCGGTCCGGAGGATGCTCCCTCTGCAACCCGGATCCTCAACTGTCTCGGAAAATTTATATAAATATAAAGAATCAAAGAACTGACCGATTAGTCATACCGTGAAATCAAGAATAATAATGATACTGGCCGGCGTGCTGCTTGCGTTGATGTCGGCATCGGCCGCTCCGGTCCTGTCGCGTATGGTGGTGACCACGCGTGGCGGCGATACTTTTCTCTTCCCCCTCACCGCGCAGTTGTCGCTGCATACCGACGGGTCCTCCCTCCATATATCTTCGACCGACGGCTCCGCCACCCTGCGGATTGCGAATGTCGCCAATATCAGGTATGATCTCGAGCAGGAACCGGTGATGCTTCCCGGACCTATGGAGAAGCCGTTGCCGCCGCTCGATCCTTTCCCATGGCCCGGTGATGACAATGCCGGCGACAGCACCGTCGGCGATGAAACCGCCGGAGCCGAGACTGTCGGAGCCGGCTCGCCGGAGATCTTCGTATCGGAGGCCGGGCTGGAGGTATCGGCTCCCGGCGATGCGTTTCTTGAGATAACCTCACTCGACGGGAGAACTCTCTACCGGTGCGAGTTCCGCGACTCGGTAAGAATCTCCCGCGCATTGCTGCAGGAGGGCTATGTGGTGGCCACAATCAATGGCAGACATTCATTTAAAATGGCACTAAAATGACAATCAGATATATCTGTACAGTAATCCGGACGTTGGCGGTCATCGCGCTTTTCCTTATTCCTTGTCCTTGTCTGGCCGATACGGTAGAGCCGGCTGGGGCGCCGGCACGTCAGCCGCGCAAGGACTGTACCCACACCTACGTCTTCCGTAACGACCGGAGCATCCATCGTCTCGATCCCGACGTGCCGGTCGGGCACACCAACCTTCTTCTCGATGTAAACATGTTAGGTATGGAGAATGGCGATTCTCTCAGGATTCCGCTTGAGACGGTCGACTCCGTTGTGTTCCGCACCGTGGATGTGCCCTGGATCCGGATAGACCTGCCGGACAATCCCGACATGGAGCAGCTTGTGGAAAAGGACACATATCTCAATGGGTTGATCTCGCTGAAGGGGAATGGATATGTTGATGATTTCGGGCCCTGGCCGATGAAAATCAAGGGGCGCGGAAACTCCACTTGGGATGCTCCCAAGAAGCCTTATCGTGTAAAATTCGACAGGAAGGTTGCCATGGGAGGTTTCGGGAAGATGAAGAATTACGTCTTTCTGGCCAACTATTACGACGGAACGGCGGTTAAAAATGAGCTGGCTTTATGGCTCGGGCGCCGTATCGGTGTGCGGTTTCCGAACCACACACTTCCGTGTGAGTTATGGTTCAACGGCCGGTACAAGGGTCTCTATCAGATAACGGAGAAGATCGGGATAAGCGGTGCGTCGGTCGACATCGATGAGGAGACGGGAATGCTCTTCGAACTCTCCACTGAGTTTGACGAGCCGTATCAGTTCCGGTCCGCCGTCTACGATCTGCCGGTGATGGTCAAGGATCCGGATCTGGAGGAGATCTGCGGGGATAATCCCGATCTCGGCACGCCGGAGGAATACCTGTCGCTCTGGCAGGTCGACTGGAACCGCGCCGAGAGTCTTGTAGCCGAGGGACGCGCCTTCGAGGCGTTCGACCTTGACAGCTTTGTCGATTACTTCCTGCTGTACAATATAGTGGGCAACCGGGAGATAGGTTGGCCCAAGAGTCTGTATGTCCACAAGCGGGAGATAGGGGAGGGTTGCAGATATGAATTCGGTCCGGCGTGGGACTTCGACATCTGCATGAACACCAAGCAGGTGTTTGACGATGTGGTGGTGATCAAGGCCCCGGATCTGCCGATGTGGCTTAACCCGATGTTTGAAGTCCTTGTTGAGTACGACGAATTCCGCAAGGCCTACCGCAAGAAAGTGGAATGGTTTGTAGAGGAAGTATATCCGGAGATGGTAGCCTATCTCGATTCGTTTACGGATTTCATAGAGCCGGCGGCGCGCCTCAACGGGCCGTTATGGCCAGGCCACAAGAACTGGGTGATGGTGGACGACACGCGCGACTTGCGCGACAACGTCGCCGAGATCAAGGAGTGGCTCGCCCTCCGCATCCCCTTCCTCCTCACCGAGTACTTCCCGAAAGAACTCCCGGATCAGAGCGTAGAATGATTAAATGCGCGGTTGTGAAACTAATGCTCCAGATACTCTGTGTCGATGGGGCTGAAATTAAGGAAATAATCGTTTAAATTTTCCAACTACTTATTTTGTTCAATTGGAACTATCTTCCATTTTCCTTTTTTTCGAGAGCCTTCTCTTTTCATTTCGACATATTTCGACATGCTGCGTCTCTGAGAACGTACCCAGGACACTTCCTTATTAAAGGACTTTGCAATTTCGATCAGTGTAATATTAGGGTTATTTTGTAACAATTTAATAATCATCATTTGTTCCTCAGATAAATGAGCAGATAAATGAGCAGATAAATGAGCAGATAAATGAGCAAATAAATGAGTCTGCGAATTGACAGGCTCATTTACCAAATCTATTGTTCCTTGCGGATCTATTTGATTATATGGATTTTGATTATTTTTTACCTGAAAATTTGCTTGCGGATATAAGGGTGATGTAAAGTTTATCTGCTCATTTATCTGCTCACTTATCTGCTCGCCAGAATTTATATTCGAATCCGGAATTTCGGGATGTATCGGACAGTATTCAGTATTGATGGTATAGGTTGTCCAGCGTCCTTTATGCGTAGACAAAAGCATGTTCTTGTTGACCAGTGATGAAAGAAGCCGGTTGAGAATCCAGCTGTTTTTGTCGGTCAGTCGCTGAAGCTGTGCATTTGTATTGGTATCAGTACTAACTATCAGTGAGAGAATTTCCTTTTCTTCAGCCGGGAGCAATTCAAAATCACCACCATATAGAGACTTTAATCTTTCGATGACGGATGGTGCAAGCAGCGATACCATTCTGAGTGTGAGCCATACCTCATGAACTTCATCCTCTCCATGGAGGTCGGGGACAATCCATGACTCCTTTTTCCAGGCACTCAGAATCTTCATGAATCCGGACCCTATGTTGTCTCCATAGCCAACCATACGCAGCATTCGCTGCATAGCCTGGTTTCGGGCGTGCGTGAAGTCTCCTTCATATATCTTTTCCCTGCTGATGCGCAGATTTCCTGGATTCCGCATGATGATGCTGTCAGTGCGTCTCTCTATTCTAAGTACGCCATTGGCAGCGAAGTCGCAATGGATAATGGAGTTGACCAACCCTTCCATAACTGCATCCTGCACTTCGTAGCCATCTTTTCGTTCTCCGCCTGTTAGACGTCCCGGGTTGGGAAGCGTCAGCAGCAGACGGCGAAGCACAAGCGTTACGAAATTATACATATTGTGCTCCCATGTGCCGTCATCAGTAAGGCGATCGTTCCATTTCTCGCTACTACCCGGTTCAATTCCTTGTCGGTCAAGATAGTCTGATCGAAACTGCGGACATACTTCCCTTATGGCTATCCCCTTGCCAAACATCATTAATCCGGCCATAGTCAGTCCTTCGATTCCTTTACGTCGGTCGAAGGCGTATGCGCCCATCTGATGCAGGAACTCTTTGTCGTCCAGCCTGACATAGACATGTTTGTCATGCCTCAGGTTAAAGCGTTTCCGGTAGGCCGTGAGTGTGTCAGTGTCAATGTCGGCCATACCATAATTCTCGATTATTACAGAATCAAGATCATCGGCACTGTTGCGCGTCAGCATGGATAACTCCTCTTTTGTGGCATGACGGTCCCCCTCATGGGTTCTTACGAAGGTACCGTCGCGGAAATTGTCATTGATATAAATTGGTTTCCGATGGTAATCTGCTTCCGGTACGTTGACGCACAACACAGTCTTTCCATCTACTTCAATTTCTCGGACATCACTGTCAACCAAAATATTACAATTGACTTTCTGAGGATTACGCAGCATATTGAATAAGTCCGCAGTCACTTTGTAAGAATCGGCAACCCCCGTTATCTCAAATCGCATTTCCTTTGGCAAATCTTTATGTTCGGTTACACCTAACAGGATGATGCCGCCATGTGTGTTGGCAAATGCGGAATAAGTCTCCCACATGTCTTTTGGAACACTCTTCTCGCAAGCCTTCATCTCAAGTGTGGAGTGCTCTCCATACCTGATTATCTCATTGATATTTTCTTTTGTAACGGTCATCATTTCTCCTCTTTTGTTTTTACATCCTGCTTTTAATTTTTGCCAGACTATAAGATAGGGTCAGTCCTGACTGCAGAACTCTGTATGAACCATCAAAATACAAATTTACAACATTTTTCTGACATGACGCCATGTATTCGTCAGGAATCTACGTGAAGTCATAGTGACTTGGTGATGAAATGTGCTGGTTCAACAGCAGATTCAAAGCCAAACTGAAAAAGGGCACGGTGCCTCCCGGCACTGTGCCCTCACTGAAATGTTGTGTTTGAGACGGAGGGGGCGTCTCA
>DERZ01000027.1:5437-46252 GCA_002361155.1 Porphyromonadaceae bacterium UBA3327
AGACGGAGGGGGCGTCTCACGACGTCCTGCCGCCCGTAGAATGGAGACCGCCCGCAGGCTGCCTCCGGCCCTCCGGCAGACCGAAGGGCTGTGTCATGTCTGTCCGACAGCTATAATTTTATTCTGCGTACCTTATCCCAGTCTATATATCCGGAGGCTTCGGCTATGTCAATGAAATTGAAGTCTGACAGATAGCGCCGGAACTTATTTTCCGCCCATTTCAGGCCTACATAGCTTCGGAATCTTCTCTCAAAGGGCAAGCCTTTTATCATCGGCTGTCCTGCGTCGAGGTCGCGGGGATGTATATAGCTTAGTACAAAGTCCTGCTGTTCCCTGGTCCATTTCTTTATCAGTGAATATGGGAATAAGCGGAAATAACCGCCGCCGCAGAACACCACGTGTTTGCCGAACACCTTCTTGGTGCAGACCGGAAATTCGCGGATGTAACAGCCGTTGTATTCGATAATCGCCGGTTCTCCTTTACCGTATGACGGAAATCCGCCGTGCGCGTGATGGGCCGGAAATATCGAGCAGTCGGCCTCTATGCCGAGTTCCGACAGAATCTCGAACGCCCATGGCTCTGATTTACGGATAGAGAATCCCGGTGCACGGAAATACTTTATCTTCTTGCCTGTCAGATCCTCGAGGTATTTCACGGAACTGTCCACATCCTGCCGGAAAGCGTCGGCACCCTGCTGCCATACAAGCTGATGGGTCATCGTATGGCTGCCGATGTCGTACTTCTCCGCGATTCTGCGTACAATCTCCGGATATTTGCGGGCAATCCAGCCGATTATGAAGAAAGTGGCCCGGGTATCGGTTTCCTCGAGAATCCGGAATATGCGGTCCATGTTTCCATGAATACGCACCGGGTAATGTTCCCACTGTTCGGCAGAGTGTGTGGAAGAGTTGTCGAGCAGGTGGAACCACTCCTCGACATCAAGAGTAAGAATGTTCATCGAATCGGTTTAATGGGATGGACGATACGTCAGATCACAGGGATCAGAGAATCGCAGACGGTACGCACGATATCGTTCATCTTTATGTCTGAGGCCGCGGATATGCATGATAATATACGCTCCTGTCCCTCAGGATTAATCATAGGTCCTGTTATTCTTTTGAATTTGTTGTGAATCCAGTCCGGGCCAAGGTTCACGTCATCCGGTTCCCCTTCTGCCTCGTATATGTCTGACTTTATACAAGTGCCGTCATTCAAGAATATTTCCACCCAAGCCAAACGTTTTGCGGGGAACAGACTGTCTAATTCCGGGTCGACAACGAATGACAGCCGGTCCATCATGGAAAGTACGGAGGAGTCCGATAAAGCCTTGTTTCTTATCTGATTGAATCCGACATCTCCATTGACAATAGCAGTAGCCACAGGATATGCGATATTATATTGGGCCTCATCCGTATCCTTGGGTTTGACTTTACTTAATTTAGATGCGGAATCAAAGGTATGCACCGTTACAGCCTCGATGTCGGTATGTTCAAAGCCATACCTCTTTTTCATATCAATGCATGCTCTTATTGGCTGATGTGCCCACCGACAGCATGTGTATGGCTTGAAATAAAGCTCCTTTATATAATAGCGTTGTCCAAGGTCTTCTGTCAGATACTGAAAATCAGGATTTTCGAGCAAATGTGTTTTCCCGGTAGAGCCGCACAGCGTTTCCAATACGGCCATACACCCCGTCAAGGAGCCAAAAGGAACACCATCCTTGTTCATGGATGGATATTCCACCGCCCTCATTACCGGAGTCATTGGGGCGTGAAAATCGGCGATTGACAAGGCGTTGTTCAGTTGCTGGAGGGACAGGTTCATGATTTTTCCTATTCCGGCAGCTGTTCCGAAAGAACCGTATGCACCGGTGCTGTGCAGATACCCATAATGTTTTTGCATTGCGATTGCCCACCTTACAGTGACTTCATAACATGCCACAAGAGTTGAGAGAAAATGCTTGTAGCCAATATTATTCTGCAGCGCGGCGGCAAGAACTCCTCCTATGAAAGATGCGCCCGGGTGTCCGCAAATCTGACGGTTTCCATCATCTATATCAAAAGAATTGCTCTGATGACCATAAATTATCGAGGCTCCGAGAAGGTTATATTCGGCACAATTGTCGATATGGCTTCCACCCAATATCGGGATTGAACCAGTAAGGTTGCATAGATTGGCAATATTTACGCCGGCCTGACATTGCTCGCCGTAGCTTCCCAGAATAAGAGCTCCGAACAGATCGGTGGCGCACATCAGGACTTGTTCCCTGACATCGGCCGGGATTATATCCCATGAAAGGCCGGTGATGAAGCGTTCAATCTTAAAAGACTGATTGAAAATCATAAGTGTCTTTAAAAAACAGTTATACAATCGATGGATTCGGTCGGTAATTTTTCAGCCACCTATATTCAGGAATTATGGATTGCGGGTTATTTTTATAAGGGGCTTAAAAATAACCCGCAATCCTGAAGTCTGGCAGAGTGCTTACTCCGGGTCGGTATAATTACCGTTGCGCATGTAGTCGAGGAGTTGCTCTTTGTTCATGTGGCCGATTCCGAGATAGTCGAGGTCATATCTTGTATCCTCGAAGAAGCTCTTCTCATGCATTGCGCCGCCAAGTGTGATCATCGAGTCGATAATCGGGGTCGGTACACCGAATTTTTTGCCGAGGTCATGGTAGATCTTGCAGCCGACGGGAATATCCTCCGTGATGTAGCGGTGGTCGATGGAGTTGGGACCGGTGTTTCCTTCGTCGCAAGGTTTGTCCAGCGGGAAAACCACATTGTCTTTTCCGTTCTCGTCGAGACCCATGTATTCCTGAGTCAGGATACTTCTGCGGGAGAAAAACATTTCATAGTCGTATTTCGGGCTGTCTATTCCCATTGCGTCCGCGATCGCACACTCCTCCCTGTAGAACTGGTACTGCACCTTGCAGATCGAGGGACAGAGTCCATGCGAATACATGGAGTAGGAGTCCGGGGCATTGCCGTAGACGAGCGACCAGTTCTCCATGCTCGACACTCCGAGCAGCGAAGCCGGGACGTGAATCACCGGATTGACGTTGGAAAAACCGATGTCCATCATAGTGTCGCCGGCCACGGGGCCGTTGCCGCAGGTGATGGAATCCATCGCCGGGAAATATTTCACCGACTCCATGAAGTCATCAATGTCGCTCATCGGCAGACAGGCTCCGCGAAGTGAAATCGCACGGTACTTGATTCCGACATGATTAGTCCAGAAACCGAATATCTTCTCGATTCGGGTTCCGTAAGGAGCCGAGCTCCAGCCGCCCACAATCACATCCTTGTCGACACCCGTCTCACGCATGTATTTGCGGATCAGGAGCGACGCGTAGTTGTCGGTGAAAGTGTGGATCACCATACCGTCCTCCAGCAGGGGAACCAGTGTCCTTATATATTCCTCGTGGGAAAGCGCGGGAACGCAGAGCACGATAATCCTTGCTCCCTTCACGGCTTCCGCCATATCGCTGGTGACGACATCAGGCATGGCCCTGCCCGAGCGCTCGAAGCCGTACAGATTCCTCTGGATACCGTCAAGGAGAATGCCTGTCTTGTCGATGTGTGCGAGCGATTTCGGGCTGCGTGAGTAGAGTCTCACCTCGCGTCCGGCGAGCTTACAGTCGGCTGCGACGGTCTTGCCTACGGCTCCGGCTCCGAGCACTGCTATCGGAGCGTCCTTTAAATAACTTAAATCTCTCATAGGTCGATAATTGATTGTTATAATTGAGTTGAAGAATTCAGCTTCTCTTTTCCTTCATCTTTTTTCTGTAATCCTTGATTCCGGAAATCAGGAATCCGAACCATGGCAGAGGGTCGTCCCAATAGAACATCTGCTCTTTGACCTTCTTGAAACCGAGTTTGCGCGGACTCCTTCTGAAGCGGTCCGGCGAGGAGATAAACCAAAGGACATCTGTCTGTAATATCCTGAGGCAGAAGTCCGAATTGGTAATTTGCATCGGTGTGACCTCATTGCCGAACACATCTTCCAGAGTCTGCAATCCAAGGTCGATACCCCCTGAGAATCCTATTGAAACGGCATGAGGTGGTCTGACATTGATTTCTATTACTTTGCCGATATTGTCCCTCCTGTCAATCATAATGTCAATGCCTACAATCCCTCTTAGATCCATATTCCTGACCAATCTTCGGCAGGACTCGATGATGTCGGGTCTGTCAACTATGCTGTTCAGCGTGCTTGTTCCTCCGTTCTCAGGATAGAGATGGTTGCACACATACAGGAATTCACTTTTTATATTGCCGTTGTTGTCAATAAAAAGAGTTGCGGCTCCCACATCACTCCCTGACGGAATGAACTCCTGGACCACATAATCCGCCAATCTGATTTTTTTTTGCATGATGTGGTCATTCAGGGCATTCCTGGTTTCGAATATATGGAATCCTCTGGCTCCATACATCCTTTTGGGCTTTATGATTACGGGGAATTCAATCTCCCGGTTGTCCAGCTCCTTCTGGGATTCGATGTCGAAGTAAGTCCTGGGGCACGGTATGCCGTTGTCCATACATACTTTCATCACGGTTTCCTTGTCGCTCGCCGCGTCATATATGTCGGCGTTGTTCGCGACTATATGTGCGTGCTGTGACAGCTCCTCCTTATTATGGGCCAATATCTTGGAAGAGAAGTCGAAAGGGGAGAATACCATGTCGTACCGGCCTGTCTTGATCAGGTCTGCGATATATCGTTCGGACTCTTGGGGACGGTGGATATCGCAGATTCCGAGAATCCTGTGGTCGGGAAGTCTTGACAGCCAGCTGCAGTCGAGCCGCGACCCGCATAGCACCGTCACCTCGCATCCCGCATTCTTGAAAGAGCGTAAAAAAGGAAGACACTGCTTGCAATATCCTTCAAGGACAAGCACATGTATGCCCTTAAAATCAGAATGACTCATAATGTATGTTGGATATTAGTGACCACATCGGGGTGGTTCCCGGGGAGAGGTTCAGCGCCCGGACTTCGTTCCGAAAAGCGCGCGGACTCTGTCATGGACGAATACAAAAGGGAAATGGAATAAATCAGGCCAAAGTCTTGACCAGGTGCCTTCCCTGACAAATCGGTAAATGGATCTGAGGTTATATTTGTCAATCCATTCCGGATAATAGATTATATTTTCGCACGACTGATGGAGGAAACCTCCGCAGGTGAAGACTGTCCCCCTGTATCCCGCTTTGAAAAGGTCTATGCCATAATAATCCTGGGTCGGTTTGCCGAGTCCGATTATAGTATAGGCAGGATTAAGCCTTACAATTTCCCGGATTGATTCCGCGCGTTCTTCATCATCCCTGAAATATCCGTTTCGGAATCCGATGACCTTCATATCGGGATAATTCTTTACGAACTGTCCGACAGAAGCCTTCACCTGATCTTGCCTGGAACCGATGAAGTAGACCGTCTCATTGTTATCTTTGTCATTCAGTCTTTCGAACAGATCACGCGCGATACTCGTCATGTCGAAACTTCTCCGTTTTATCTTCTTGTTCCAGAAGATGCGGAGGAAGATGCACATCCAGATTCCGTCGATAAAGATACCGTCGAACTTCTCGTAAGAGCCATAATCCTTACGCAGAAGGAGATAGCCTGCGGAATTGACGCAGGTACACAGTTTATGGTTGTCACCGAAAATAGATTCCGGATACGCCTTGTCGGAAGCCGAGATAATGTCGACAATCTTTTTGATGCCCATCATAAGCGGATTAAGGATAAAAGATAAAGGAGAGAAGAATGCGAATCATCAGGACAGATGGCGGATGAGGTGCCTGTAGAAGACGTGACCTTTGCGATAGGGGTCGCCTACGCTGTCGGAGCCGGCAAACTCCGGTATGTAGATATTGCTTGCGAGAGGTAGTTTTAATGTGGAAAACATCACCTTGTGCTCGAACGGCAGCGCATCGAAAGCCTTGATGTCATTTTCAGTGCAAAGATTCTGCTGCATGCCGATGATGAAGAGGTTGTCGAAATTCACCCTTGCCGCACGTCGGTACCACTTCTCGGACGCCTCCTTCTCGGAATAATAGTGCAGGAAATGAATCTCTACCTTGCCGTTGAATAGGCCAATCGGATACCAGTGGCTCCATGCCGCCCGCCGCTCGTCACCGACAGGGTACTTGGAATGCTCCACGAACTCAATCTTCGCTTTCGTGAGATAGTGATGCAGGTTGCCAAGGAATTCAATGTAATCCGGATACATGAAATAAAGCCCGAGAGTCGGGGAGTTGTATTCCATATTCAGGTCTTGCATTATTCTTCCCGCAAAGCAATTCGAGCTTATTATTGATAACTGATTGATATCGTGAATTTTATTTTTATCGATGCAAAAATCTAAGATGCTGTCAGCCAACGGCTTGACGAGAGGTTTCCGCTTGCTGTCGCAAGCGAAGTGAACTGCCGCCAGATATGTCCGCTTGGCAAACTTGTACAACAGTGTATTTTTGATATCCGTTTTCATTCTGATTTTCCAATATTTTGTGGATCATTCAGATAATTGTGATTTCGGTCCATTTTATTAATGGATAAGCTTAAGCTGATTAATGTACATGAGGATTAACAGTTTCGGTTTCGGTAGCAACCAAGCAACTTTATTGCCTCTTGATGTATGTCGTAACCGGAATCTTTGATTTTGATTATGGCTGCTTGCGAGGCCATGACTCTGTCCTGTGGATTGTTGAGGATGGCAGTGATTGTCTTTACCCATTTCTCCATAGGGTCAGCGAGAGACAGATATGTGAGGTTGCCTGTAAGGTTTGCGTTGCGGGTTATGGTGTCGGAGACAACGCCTCGCAGACCGTTTGCCTGCTCCTCTACCAATGTCAGCGGCATTCCCTCGTAGTGCGACGGCATAAGTACCATATCCATGGCAGACATATATGGTGCCGAGTCGGACACCGAACCGGTGAAGATGACAGAGTCCTCAATCCCGAGGCCACAGGCCATGGTCTGGAACCTCGGCATATCCTCGCCTCCGCCCACCAGCATTAGTGTCGCGTCAGGTATTGTTTTTTTCATCTCGGCAAATACCTGCATGATAAACGTGTGGTTTTTGGCATAATCGAAGTTGCCGACATGTCCGACGATCGGGCCTGTAACTTCTATCATCTCCCTGATGTCCTTTCTATTTCCCGCATTGAATGAAAATCGGGCGGTATCGATGCCATTATTGATCACCGTAAAATCTCTTTTACCGAAAAGCCATCTTCCGGCCTTGTCGCTGCAACTCAGTCTGCTGTTGCACAAAGTCTGGAACAGAGGCCATACAGTTCGGTGAATCAGATGCATGGAGCAGTTGCTGTTGTGCGAATGCGCTATTCGAAGAGGAACCCCTGCCATCTTTGCCGCCATCATTTCAAGAACGAGTGTTGCGCTGTTGCCATGGACATGGATTGCGTCATACCCGCGCGCCACATTCGCAAGATTCCTGACATACCTCAGCGGATGCATGATTTCTCTCGGCACCACATACAGACGTGCGCCGACAATTCCCAATTTTATCCTGAAAACCTCGTCAGGTTCATTGATAGCCACATAACCCAATTCAACAACTCCTTTCGGGAACGACTCTATAAAGTTGAATATAACCCCTGTGATACCGTTCCGCTCAGTAGGAACAGTGTTGACCATCAATATTTTCATAGTGTGTTAGAGAGAAGTGTAAAGAATTGATAAGTCCCCATTCGGTCCTTGCGGGTTTGCAACCACGACAATTGTGGCGGAATACCGTGTCACAAGATGCGCGGGCTATGCCCAGCTCAGAGTTTCTTCCAATAGTTTCAGTGAGTCTGCTCTCAGACTGGAAAGCTTCTTGTCGACTGCGTTCCAGTCTATTTTCTTGTTTGCGGTGTCGAGGATTTTCCCGATGGTGTTTTCTCCGGTGAGGATTCGTTCGGACAGTCCAAGTTGGTCGAGTAGCGACACAATACGTGTTATTCTGTTCGGACTTCCTATATATACCACGAACGGCCGGTGATAGAGCAGCGAGATTACCGTTCCATGAAACGAGTCGGTCAGCACGAGCGAAGCGCCAGCAATCCTGCGGATCCATCCCTCCACAGATTCGGGATAGGATGCGCGATAACCTTTGGGTTTTCTTACACTGCCGATAGAGCGGACAGGAAGATGCATGGTGTCTGCGACCGCCCTTGCCTTATCATAAAAGCCCTCGTCATTAATCAGCTTATAGGTGATGACTTCTCCCGAAGGCCGAATCTTTCCGGTGAGTTCCGGATAGGAGTGGAACAGTAGCACGGGGTCCACCACCTGCCTGGCCTCCACGCCGAATGTCTCTCTTGCAATCCTGATGCCGGAATCCTCCCGCAGAAGAATTCGATGAAACCGCCCCAGAGATTTCTTTATTTCCGAATCGGAGATATATGGAGATTTCTCCCATTGGTTCAGACCTATACTTGTGGCGTATGTTACCCTTCTGACCGAATCATCGCCGAAAGTCAGGAAGAAAGCAGGAAGCAGTTTCTTGCCGATCTGAGGATTCCAGGTCTGGTCGCTGCCCACAAGATAGCAGTCCGAGGCGGGAGGATTCCGGCGCAGTTCCTCGACGCTCCGATAAGTCTTGTCGGTCAGATTCCTGAAATGTTTCTTCCGGAAACTGTTGAACCGATACCGTTTAAGTCCGAACACCAGTCTTGACTTCAACGAGGGCGCGTAAGGGAGCCGAAGGTCTATAAACTCCGGGGTGTGGCCTGATTCCTTCACGGCGCGATAAGTGGCGTAAGCCTGCATTGTCGCCCCGTAATTATCTTCCCAATGATAAGTCAGGATGGAAACTTTCATAGTGAACTTCAATGGAATTTTGAGAATGATTCGACCGGGTTGCGATGGGACATGGCGACTTCGAACTTTTCCTGATAATTGCCAACAGCAACCAGAACAACTGGAATTTCATTCGCAGGGATATCAAAATCCCGTTTCATCTTATCCAATGTATGCTGATCGATCCCCAATGTCAGTGGGATAGAGCCCACCCCAAGATATGTAAACGCATAAATCAGCGACATGGTGAAAAGACTCGCGTCCACATATCCCAATCGAGGTTCACGCGTATAATATCTGTTGGCATCCGCACATATCATCAGCACTTTATCGGCAGTCGCGTAAAAGCTGTTTGCTCCTCCCTGCATTTTTAGGAGAGCATTTTTTAATGCCCCTTTGAAGACATGTACCCGATATGCCTGTCTGTTACAGGCTGAAGGAGATTTTTTTGCAATATCAAGAGCCTTATATACGATTTCATCACTGACCGCTGCTGACGAGAAGTTCCTGATTGAATATCGGTTGGAAGCCAGTTCCTCAAAATTTCCATGGCCATGCTCTGTCAGATCTTTTCCAGACACACTGATCGCACCTCCTGAATTAAATGTGTCCGAATGCATGGCTGACGAGACAATCTTATCCAGATGTCTTTCAAGAGTCGTTATTTCAGACGATTTCGCACTGCTCCTTTCGTGATAAGAAATATATTCTTTCAGAACTGACACCGGAACCGTCATGCTGTCATTCCATCCGAATTTTGCAATATATCTTTCTGTCTTGTCCAATAATGAAATAGCCTTTTGTAAGCCGAAAGATTTTCGCGGGTTGGGAAGAGAGAAAGCCTTTTCCAGTGCGTGCGTAAGCATCAGGATGTCGGTCAGAGATTTGCTTTCAGACTTGCTGTTGTTGCATCTGGCATTGTTCTTTGCAAACTGCCAGGCTGTTTTTATATTGTCAGGAAGCATTTTAAGAAATACCGCCAGTGCATTTTCCGCTATTATATTTCTGATATTCATTCTTTCAAAACCTTATCAAGCATTTCAATATATTTGGCACACACGGAGGCAGTGGTTAGATTTTGCCTGACATATTCGTATTGTGACGCTTTGATTCGATTATGTTGTGAAGGATGGTCTGAGATTGCCCTCCTCATGACCTCAACCAGAGACTCTACATTTTCCGATTTAAAAAGCACCCCGGTTACATTCTCTTCCACGCTTTCCTTAAACCCCTCGAGATCAGATGCAATTACCGGAATATCATAACCGTATGCGATGCGAAGTGGGCCGCTCTGTGTCACCGCCTTGTATGGGAAAACGATATAATGACTTGTTGCGAACAGGTTCGGTATCTCTTCATCAGGAATTCGTCTTATATCCAGCTCAAAGGCTTCCGGATGACGGATAAGATATTTGCAGGTATTCCATAGCCTTCCTTTCCCCGCTATCCTTATCACGAATTTTTCCGGATATTCTTCCCACAATCTGTTTCCTGCTTCTATCAGGAGTGGAATATTTTTGGATTCTATGATATTGCCAAAAGCTGTAAATACCACCTTCTCAGTGTCTGGCATGGCATCCGGACTGCCGAAATCATTCAGTGCAAGAGGTATGATATATTTTTTACTGTTGTCTTTACCTCGGAACGCATCCGCCTGCAATTTTGAGAAATATTGGAGGAAAAATGGTTGCCGGTTCAAATATTTAAGGAACGGTCGGTAAATCGGTTTGAATCTCATTCCCGAGTGAATCTTCCCGTGATGCATGGCGAGGATCACCTTGTTGGCCGGCAAATATTTCCTGATTGCATATAACAACCATGGAAATGTGGATATATCAAGATAATATGCATCATATCCATTCATTTTCAAAGTCCTCAAGATCTTGCAACAGAAAATCAAGGACATCGGATTATAGAAAGAATATGGACTTTCGATAAACCTTAAAGGGATATCGTTTTTCTCAGCGTATGTTTTGGCCAGTCCTGCATTATCCGAGACTGAACTTCCCCACACGAACCAGTCTATGCCATAATTTTTTGATAAAGTGGATAGGATCGGCAGATCGACTTGAAGCATATACGGAGCCGTAATCCAGCAAATCCGTTTGTTTTTCATATTCTTCATATCAGCTGAGATATTTGGACATCAGAACATATAACTCGCAGGCAAGCGCATGAGCTGAGAACCCCACGCGTTTCCGATAGTGTTTGGTGAATTCGTGTATCTCCTTAAGTGTGAATAGATCGCGGTTTCTGAGAATTTCACCGAATGGAAATTTGACAAAGCGGAATTCTGTTTCAACCCCGTCATAGTGTTTAGGGTATTGTTTCAATAGTGCTCTGATATAAGCAGCATTTCCAATCAATGACTCAATCTTTCTTTTTTCTATCGCGTATGTCTTGTCCGGAGAAATATTCTCTGCGCTCATACGCCAGTTTACCATAGCTTTTTCTGTCGGTTTAACTGTCATTATACCGCGTTCAGACTCCGTGGCCATCCGGAGCCATGTCATAAAGTCACTGCCCCATGCCAGATCGAAATTGACAAAACCTCCGATATGGTCATATATGGCACGTGGGAAGATGAATTCAACTACATAGCTGATGATTTTCCCGTTCAGTTTAAGATACAGATATTCTTCTGCGGATATTTGCGCAGGGTATTCCGCTGGCCTTTTGATTACCGTGGATTTATCATTGATGATATTGATGTTAAAATGAATGACAGCATTCTTCCGTACATCTTCAGGCACTTCGTAGAACTCCCGGACGCACTCCGGACCCATCACATCGTCATCGGAGAAGAGCCATATCCAGGGCTCTCCTTGAGTGAGGGCTATGCATCGCTCCCATTGCGCCACCAGGTCGGTTCCGCCGAGATTGGTGTCGAACCTATGGTAAGTCATCGGAATCCGGCCCTCGAAATCCTTTACAATTTCCTTCAGTCCATGCGGCGAGCAGTCATCGCCGATGTATAGATGAAACCTCCTGTCGGTCTGCCTGGCGACCGACTCCAGAGTCTCCTGCAGAAACGTTCCCTTATATGCCGGTATAACTATCGCCAGATCCGCTTGCGCCATATTCATATTTTGCCTTGTGTGAGCACTAAAAAATTTGTCTTGTACTTGTATGGGATATGACCGCTTGTTATTTTTCCATCAGTGTCACGAATTTTGAGGGCCTACTGAAGATAATTTATCATATCATCGTTTTTATCCCTGAATACTCCCTCTTTTCGGACAGTTGCCGTAGATTCGGTTACTATCAGGGAATACGGGCTGCAGTCAATAGATCCGCGAATTATTGTGTCTGAGCTAATTACACAGTAAGAGGGAATATTGGTGTTTTTATATAATTTGCATCCGTTTGCAATCCAGGTGTCGTTCTGAATAATTATATTGCCATATCCTTTTGAATATCCGCCGTCAATATATTTCAATTTATGGAAATCAGTATCCGTTATCATGCAGTTCCATCCAATAAGGACGTTATCCTGTATCGAAACACAATGGTAGCATACGAGTTTCAGACACGTAGTGACCGTAACACTGTTTCCAAATTCCAGGGTGCCTTCACGACCTACTGAAATTGCTGAAGCATTTCCAATTGTCAATCTGCCATTGAATATTATGGTTCCTCGGTTTTCTATTGAAATCCCGCTGTCAGGATAGATGGAAACACAATTCTTTCCTAATTTTACAAGACCGAATCTCACCGGACATTTAAATACAAAGTTACCGGAACATTCACCCAATCGCGGCTTGTATAACAGGATCGGGAGAAAACGAGCCTGCTTGAAAGGCAAGTGCCTGAAGTTGAAGATTATTGAAGGTACAATAGCCCGCAGGATCCACCGGTGACGCCACAGCTTTTTTATTTTCATATTTTGTGATGATAAGTACAGCGGGATAATTTATGTATGGGAAGAGTCGGCAGAAAGGCTTGGTATGTGAATCCGCTTTCGTGGCTTGCCTCCGGTTCTGACCCGGTAATACCAGTAGAGATAATAGAACAAGCAGAACCAGATATCTCTTATCGGCGTGTCAAAGTAACTTATTGTTGCTCCACAGATAGTTATATGGAGGGCTATATATTTTATATACAGCGGTATGCCGCGAGCTTTGACGAACCCTCTGATCAGGCAGTATATGAAAATGCCTATGGGCAGGATTCCGAACTGATGCCAGAACCCAATGAAGCCTAAGTCGCTGTAATGTATGTGCATTGCCTGAAGATTGCTAACGTAGTCTGAGGTTTGGAAGCTTATTGCTCCCGTGCCGAAAATTATCTCTGGAATTCCTTTATTTTTTAAATCGAAGAAATAATCCAGAGCTACTACTCGAGGATTATAGCTTGTAGACAGTTCTCTTTGTGTGTCGGCAAGGAGTTTGGCGATCATGTCGCCTAATCCAAATATCAAGACAGAGAGAGAGAGGATAGCCACAAATGATTTGATATACACGTTGATTCCACGTGAATTGATAATTGTGAATCCTAAAATCAGCATCGCCGGGAATAAGTTGCTCCTGCTTTGAAATACCGCCAGTATCAGGAATAGCGCCATTGCTTTCAGCATGTCGCGATTATTAAAGTTCTTATATAGTCTGCCGCAATAATAATACAAGAGGATTACAAGAAATTCAAGACCTTCAGTCGGATAGAGAAAATCCGAAGTCATTCCGTGCCTGATTTTCCACATTATTTCCGTTATACGTACATCTTCAAAGAAGAGTTCCGGCGCGATGTAGGTATGTAATATTGTGATGACAGCTATCAATATGACTATCCAGGTACATGCCTTGATTACGTCTTTCTCCGAGGGGACTACGTGAAAAAACGCCGGAATCGCGAGGAACAGAGAAAAAGTGCGGTAAGTTATCAGATTCTGAGTCCAGGTTTGGTTAAAAAGGCTTGTAGCCATTATCATGGACGGTATGAGAAAGAGGTACAGCAAACCGACAAACTTGTATTTAGGAGCCTTCTGCAATGGATTGTGAGTGTCTGCTTTATAGTAGGTGACACCGATAAAAAGCCACAATAGTTCCATTGCGAGAAATACTATTCCCCGTCCTATAAGTATAAGCGTGCCGATAGGCTTGATATAGAAAAAATTCAATATCATCAGAAGCAATATGAAGAGCCACACTGACTTTTTCATAAATCTCGAAGTTATTGTAATCCTTGTTTCCTGAAGAGTTTACGGGCAAAACCATTGATGGCAGATACAGCTGCCGAGTTTTGCAATATGTAAGTATTATCTGTGGATTAAATTAGTTGTAATGAATATGCGGTCTTGTCTACTAAGAGAAAGTAAAGATGCAATCAGGTAGATGAGGATGAATATTATTCCCTTATATAATAAGTCTATCCATGAGTTGCCGGCTTCAGGTAACAGCTGAATTATAAAATAGCAGCCACTGCCTATGACAAGGTATGGAAGTACGGATTTGATAAATAAGACTTTTGAATCTATGCCCATATATTTTGGCCAATAATAAAAATAATAGAAAGATAATTGAACAGATGTATACAAAACCAAGCCATAAATTACACCACCTATGCCATAATGTGTAATAAGAAGCCATGATGCCGACAATCCTGTAACGGAAGATATTGCACTGATCCATGCTACGGCCTTAACTTTGGAACCGGCAAGAATAAGACTTGAAATGGCTTGATTGTGCGCGCTAAGCATGCAAAGAAGCCATAAGTTCAGCCAGGGTACTAATTTGAGATAACTTTGGTTCTTATAGGCGTGGCCGACATAAAGGTCAAGTAGTTCGGGCGAAACTGACATAATTCCAAAACACATCATGGCTGTGACAATGGTTATATATTTTGTTCCTGAGTATGCTACATCATAAAATGCTCGTTTATTATCAGTGGCAATTATCTTGGACGTTGAAGGTAGCAATACTGACAAAAACATTCCTGAAAATAATGAAACGATTCCGATAACGCCACTTATTACCCTATAATCCGATACGTCAGATAATGAGCCTTCAATTCCTAAAAATACGGGTCTGAGATTATTAAAGGAAAACTGAAAAAAACCAAATGAGAAAATTCCTATGCTATAGGGGAGTATTTCCTTTAATATGGAAATATCCAATTGGGGTTTGAAGGAGATAAATGGCAAAAGGGATTTAATTTTTTTGATAGTTAATGGAATTATTATTAAAAAAGAAAAAGTGGTAAATGCGAAAAACAAAGTGATGGATAAATTGAATTTCAGGGTAACAAATAAAATTATTATCTGAAATAGTTTAGGTATAATTGAACGCCTTTGAATCCAATCGATGTTTTCAGTTGATTTTATCAGTTGATCAAAACATGAAGAATACCAGTTTATAAAGGCACTGACAGTCAGGACTGCAATCAGTTTCTTAAGAATAATTGTGTGGGTAGCGTCTATAGCAAAAATGTCTTTTGCGAAGATGAGTATTATTAAAAGAATAGAAGAATTTAAGAAACCGATCAATCCGTAGAAAGCCAGACTTGATTTAAATCCTCTAACCAATTTGGTTTTATCATTTTTGTTTAGCCATATTGAATAGAATCTAATATTTGTGTTATTAAATCCTAAATCCATTAATTGCATGAATACATTTATCGAAAGCGCAAGCCCTATTAGGCCGTATTCATCTTTCCCATAGTGTGATATAAGCAGCGGTACCGATATAAACCCATATAGAGCGCTGATTATATTGTATGCAACCGTCCAGATTAGTCCTTTCCCGATTTTTTTAGAAGAACTTCCCATGTCGATGTCTTAAAAAACTCGGCGTGTCGAACCAATTAATGTTTTAAATGCAGAAATCAGATCCGCCTTAAATCCGAGTCTAATGATATTTAAATTTTTGAAACGCAATAAAAAACGTGTCTTAATCTGGAGCGGAATCAATCGCCATAATGTAAGTTTTCTCCTTTGGGCTTGATATGGTTGGGATTTTGCAATTGAATCCAAGGCAAGAGGCTGTTCTTCTATGTAATTGTCCGATGAGGCCATTTTGATAAGATCTTTCCCCTTCTCTGTTCTTGCAATCACAAAGCAGCGGCCTTCCTGTTCGCTAAAATCAGGGAATCCGTCTTTTGTAGACCACGAATCTCCTATGGATATATCTGCAAGCATACCGATTCCATCCGGACACATTTTGCATCTAAGCCCAAGTTCTCGCCCAAGGATCTTTCCCCAACTTTCATTGTAGTTTAAAGTAAAACTTCTGCCATCTTTCCATTCGGCTTTAAACAATCCCGGCCATCCGTCTCCGCGATATTTCAGTTTAACTGGAGCATCATTATAATCAGATTGTCTCCATGCCTTGATCGTGGCGTTATAACTTGGCATCCCCGCACAGAATATTGATATGCAATATTTGATTTTATGTTGATATTCCGGATATTTGGTTGTGATATTTTTTATTGCCGCGATATCGCAGGGCTTTCCAATAAATGCGTATGTTTTGTTGTTTGATTCAAGAATCTCTAATATATTTTTAAACAGAGCTGCCGGGGCATATCTTGATTGTGCATTTTGTATTATGTCATCTCGGGAAGATGACTGTTTCAATTCGTTAAGTAAGTAATTATTTTTAATAACTCCGACTTGTAGAATGCCATCAACAATCTTGTTTTCAATAAGATATATTGCCAAAGAAGTTGTTACACCTCCAGATGCCGCTTTATGGCGAATGTCACGATCCTTGGACCAGCCTTCACATAGATAAAGTATATCGCCCCATGAGCCGCTGTGCTTATTTCCTCTGATTTGAATGGCAGGACATAGTTCGCTAATATGCTTATCTTCACGATAAGTTAAATTTTCGCGAAACACAGGTTTATAAAACCCGTCTTTATCCAACAGTATTTCACATTTGGATGGGTATATGGACTGACATAGACCGCATCCTAAGCACAAATTGTAGTCAATGAGTCTTTTAATCTTCATGGCGGATTGATATTTATCCGAATATTAGTTCTTCCACATCTGATTTCAGATATTCTAATTTTGGATTGACAATAGTTTCGAGCCTTTGTGCTATCTTTTCCTTAATCTGCTGCCTTTGTGAGAATTTTTGAAAAATGAATGCTTCAATTTCATTGCTCGTTTCCGTCTTCAGATCAACGACGGCATCATAATCTAAAGTACAGTTGAAAAGTCCTGTAAATTTTCTGCTGTAAGACATCGGAACTACCGGGACTCCGCTTGAGAAGGCGGCGATCGTTGAATGCATTCTTGCTCCCATGAAAAAATCCATGCCGGAAATGTAGCTCTTTGCGTCTATAGGATTTAAGAAGGCGGGAGCCAATATTATTCGATTATTGTTATAGTATTTTTTCAGCTTCCACATAGCGGAATAATCATTTTCCACCGAATCTTCCTCTAAACCCAATACGTGTGGAATAAGATGAATCACAACTTCTGGAATTTCAAGAAATCTTTGAATCAATCTGTGGATTGATTGTTTATAATCTGATTTAAGACCGAATTGATTTGCTCGGTTGTATCCTCCATTCCACAATAGACCGGATACATTTATGCCGACATTTATTTTTGTGTTGTCGAAAAGCAGATTGTTATAAGGCAGAAGAAAAGCAAGATCGATGTAATCTTCTACTTTATAAGCGTCAATCAAATCAGATGCAATCTGAGCACTTGTCTTGTCTCTTGAAAGAACTCTCTTTGCTCGAGTAAGGCTATAAGTTGCTTTTTTTCTTATTTTTTCTGATGTGAAAGGGCCTATTGTTTGTGGTAATAATACATATGGAATTTTAAATAATCTCGCTGTCCTGTGAGATTTGTTTATCCATTCAAATCGCTTATTCCCATAGATGTCGCTAAAACTATCTCCTTGGCCTGCATCGAAATTGATGTAAGCTTTTTTTAAAGTCCTTAAATTTTTGGTTGTTCGTTTTAATTTTACAATCTGGTATATTAGTGATAGGAATGAAGACGGTACGGGATTATAGAAGGGCTCATATTTGATTTCACGGTCCATTATAGTAATGGATGATTCTCTATTTTTATTGGAGTCTGAAACATATAATGTATATGATTGGCTTCTGGATTTCATTATTGAATCAATCAAATATATTGCGGAATAAGCCAGAGCGACACACCCCAAATTGCCATTGGATATAGGCGCATTTTGTATTATGATATGTAATGGTTTCATTTTTTTGAATTATATAGGCGTAGATTTCTATTGTTTGTCTGAGTGATGACTATTTGAACTGAAGTTCGATTGGAATCCCATATTTCACAGTCGAATCTAATAACCCATTCACCTGCATGCTTTTTAGACTTGTCGCCACTGGATAGATTCAGCAAGGTATACGCTACCTATTCCTGCTTGATGATGCATAGAGCGGAGAATCAGGCAGTTATAAGCAATGGTCGTCAAAAAGGCAAGGCGTCGTACCGGGAAGGCAAGACCTCATGGATTTCGATAGTAATGGGTACATCTCTTCGGAAGAGAAGTACCCAGTGCTTCCGAGGTTCCGATATTCTGCTGTAAATCCGCGATGTAGAAAATATGATCTGCATTACCGACGGAGCATATTTACGTCAATATCTGGTAAAAACTGGTGTCGCGGATAAAAAATATGTCGTGGAATAAGGTTGTTTGCAGCATTTTGACTAACTTTGCAGCCGAAATGTACTTCTCTTCCGAAGAGAAGTACATTTTTGCAAATATTCACTTACTTAGTTTTGGAGAATCATCGGGCAGATTGGATCCGATTGATGACGGAAATAACACAGTATTGCTGCCGATTGAAAACATGATCCATGTAATTCGCGGCCAGCTGGTCATGATTGACATCGATCCGGCTTGATTATATGGCGTGGAGACGGGGAGCTTGATCTGGCGGTTATTACTTTTTGATGATTTATTTGTTTTGAGAAATATATTGCATTATCTTTGTGGATCGCTTAATGTCAAAGACTTTGAACAACAAAACAGCAGCTGTCATGAAAGTGGATGGAGAACCGGCAGACTCGGTGGAACTGGAGTCGCATCCTTTTGAGCCGTTTGCGCCGGAAAGCGCGAAGGTGCTGATCATGGGTACTTTCCCGCCGCAGCGCAAACGATGGTCTATGGATTTCTATTACCCCAACCGTACCAATGACTTCTGGCCGATGATGGGACTGATATTCTTCGGCGACCGAGACTGGTTCTACGACCGCGGGGCGAAGCAGTTCCGGGTGGAGCAGATCAAGGAGTTCCTCGAGGAGAAAGGGATAGCTCTCAGCGACACGGGACACAAGGTGCGCCGGTTGAAGGGGAACGCGTCCGACAAGTTTCTGGAGATTGTTGAGCCGGTTCCGCTGCGCGGGTTGCTTGCGCGGATGCCTCGCTGCCGCACGCTGGTCACCACCGGAGAGAAGGCGGCCGGGGTGTTGGCGTCGCTTACCGGAACCGAGCCTCCGCGGATGGGGGAGATGACCCGCTCGGCCGACGGACTCGAAATCTGGCGCATGCCCTCCACGAGCCGGGCATTCCCCCTGAGGCTTGAGAAGAAGGCGGAGTACTATGCGCGGATGTTCAGGCACGCCGGGCTGCTGCCGCCGAAAATTGCATTATAAAGGATTTTTTCGTAATTTTGTGGCCTGAATCGATTCGCAATGATTACTACCGAGCAACTGAAGAATGTGGAGTCACGCTGCGAGCAGCTGAAGCGATATCTCGACATCGACTCCAAGAAGATAGAGGTGGAGGAGGAGGAACTCCGCACCCATGTGGCTGATTTCTGGGATGACCGCGAGAAGGCGGAAGCCCAGATGCGCAAGATCAAAGGTCTGCATTTCTGGATCGACTCCTACACTGCCCTCGAAAAACAGGTGGAGGAGCTGAGTCTCGCCATGGACTTCCTCAAGGAGGGTCTCGTGGAAGAGGGCGACATCGACGCGCAGTATGCCGTAGTGGAGAAGGAACTTGAGAAACTGGAATTGCGCAACATGCTCCGTCGCGAGGAGGACAAACTCGGGGTGGTCCTTAAAATCAACTCCGGCGCCGGCGGCACCGAAAGCCAGGACTGGGCGCAGATGCTGATGCGGCTCTATCTACGCTATGCCGAGCGCCACGGCTACAAGACCTCGATCGCCCAGTTGCTCGACGGCGATGAGGCCGGCATCAAGTCGGTGACCATCAATATAGAGGGGGATTATGCCTACGGATTCCTCAAGAGCGAGAACGGCGTGCACCGTCTGGTGCGCGTCAGCCCTTACAACGCCCAGGGCAAACGCATGACATCGTTCGCATCGGTGTTTGTGACTCCGCTTGTCGACGATACGATCGAGGTCAATGTGGAGACCGCCCGCATCTCGTGGGACACCTTCCGCTCGGGAGGTGCCGGAGGCCAGAACGTGAACAAGGTGGAGTCCGGAGTGCGTCTGCGCTACCAGTACAAGGATCCCTATACCGGTGAGGAAGAGGAGATTCTCATTGAGAACACCGAGACCCGCGACCAGCCGAAGAACAAGGAAAACGCCATGCGCCAGCTTCGCTCCATTCTTTACGACAAGGAGCTTCAGCACCGTATGGAGGAGCAGGCCAAGGTAGAGGCCGGAAAGAAGAAGATAGAGTGGGGAAGCCAGATCCGCAGCTATGTCTTCGATGACCGCCGCGTGAAGGACCACCGTACCAACTACCAGACATCGGACGTGAACAGCGTGATGGACGGCGAGATCGACGAGTTCATCAAAGCCTACCTGATGGAGTTTGCTGCTGAATAAGCGCAATAGCCTGTAATTTTTGAATTGATACAGGCGGCTGGAATCTGCGTCAGGCAGGGATAGCCGCCTATGCGGCAAGGCCGGTTGCCGAAGATGGAGCATGGGCGGCAGGCCATGTCGAGCTGAATGGCGTCGGCCGGATTCTGTCCGGCTCCGTAAAAGCCGGTGCAGGGGTGGGTTGCGCCCCATACGGTGACAGCCCGCAGTCCTGCAAGGGAAGCCAGGTGCATATTGGCCGAGTCCATCGACAGCATTGCGTCGCAATGCGACAGCAACGCCAGTTCAGCCCCTATTCCGAGGCGCGCCCGCGCCATGTTGACCGTGTCGGCGCATCCCGCGGAGAGACGGTCTATTTCGTTTTCCTCCTTTTCTCCGAATCCGAAAAGAAAAATACGCACACCTTTTTGTGCGGCAAAGTGCATTATTACCTCCCTCATCAGTCCGGGAGGATATATCTTGCCTTTATGTGCGGCGAAAGGCGCCACGGCAAGCCAATATTCTCCGGCTGTTTTTGGCGGCGACACCGTGGAGAAAGCTTCCACGGGTCCGGCTCCCGGCGCATATACGGTGCCGGGAGGAGCCGAAGGGGAGGCAATCTTCTTTGCCGCGTCGGCCGGGAGCAGGATGCCGGCGCGGCCGAAAGCTTCCAGATAGCGGACGGCGGAAGTTTTCAGCTGTACAAGCCGTTTGCGCCGCTGCCGTGTGAGCGCGCGTTTCTCCGTGCGGCCTTTGTCGATATTGACGCACCGGACACCGCGAAGTCCTAAAAAAATCCGCAGCAACTTCGTGCGCAACACGTCGTGAAGGTCCACGAAAATGCTGATCCCGTATTCCTTGCGAAGCCGTGAGGCAAGTCGCCACAGTCCTGCCGCGCCGCGGTACTGCGAGAAATCGACGGGGAGAACGGAGAGATTGACCGGAGCGTTGACAAACAGTCCTGTCATCCCTGGCTTTGTCAGAAAAATGAAACGGATATCGCTGCAGGCCCGGCAGACTTCGTGGATCAGAGGTATGGATATCGCCACGTCGCCGAGAGCGGAGAGACGCGCCACAAGCACGGTCTTCCGGGACATGGCGGTGCCGGGGATGGCGTCATCCCTTCTTGCCATACAGCACCGGGTTGGTGGCCGGGTCGTTGTACATTTTCATCTGGCGGTATACCTTCATGAATTTCCTGCCGCACCCGATGTCGTCGAGGAGCCGGGATATGGCTGCGGTCAGATCCTCGCGCTGCTCGAGGAGCACTGCAAGGCGTCCGGCACATTTCTCCAGATGGGCCGGGTCGGCGTCGGTGCGCGAGGTCTGTTCGCGCATGTGCCAGATCTTGAGGGCGAGGATGGAGAGGCGGTCGATGGCCCATGCAGGGCTTTCAGTGTTGATGGTGGCGTCGGGGAGCGGCGTCACGTTCTCATAGAGAGTGCGGAACCATGTGTCGATATCCTCCACCATGTCGGTGCGTACCTGATTCGAACGGTCGATGCGGCGTTTGAGCGCGAGGGCCTCCACCGGGTCGATCGCCGGGTCGCGGATAATGTCCTCCAGGTGCCACTGCACTGCGTCTACCCAGTTTTTGGCGTATAGAATGGCCTCCAGCGATCCCTCGGGATAGGGATTGCGCATCTCGGCGTCGACATTGTCGGTGATATGATAGTCGGCCACACTCCTGTCGAAGACTTCGTTGGCCCGGGATATGGTTCTGTTCATTTTTCCGTAAATTTGATGTTTAGAGGCTTTTCTACCCGAAGCGATCGGTCCGCGGCTTTTTGCAGAAAGAGGTCCGATCGATCCGGAAAGATGCAAATTTAAAAATTATATTTTGAAGTTCAAGGCTTTTTTTAGTAAATTTGCAGTACGCACGAAATTATCCGCGAAATATATGAGCAGAGAAATACAGATATATTGTAAAAACCTTGGCCGCTACATTGACGTTCCTCCGGGCGCTACGCTGATGGAGACGGCTGCGGCTCTCGGGTCCGAATTGGGCATCGACCCCATCTGCGCGATTGTCAACAACAAGACCGAGGACCTCAGCTATACGGTTTACGGACCGAAGCAGGTTGAGTTTCTGGACTATACGGTAAAGCAGGGGCGGGATGTCTATGTCCGGTCGCTCTGCATGATGGTATACAAGGCTGTGCGGGAGCTTGCGCCGGGAATGGCGCTGAGGATAGAGCATTCGGTGTCGCGTGGGTGGTACTGCACGTTGCGGCCCCGCCGCGCTGCGGCCGATGCGGTGGGAGCATCTTCCGGTGACACCGGTGCAGAGGAAGTGTGCGGGCCCGACCCCGGACTGATCCGCGACATCAGGGTGCGGGTCAAGGAGATAGCCGCACGCAGAATTCCCTTCGAACGTAAGGAGAGACTGACCGCCGACGTGACAGCCCTCTTCCGCGAGCAGGGTCTTGACGACAAGGCCGCGCTGCTCGAGACCGTGGACCATATCTATACCACTTACTATCTGCTCGACGATACCGCCGACAGCTATTACGGCCCTCTTGCCCCGGACACAGGCCACATCCGCGTGTTCGACCTGCGCACTTATAAGCAGGGATTTCTGCTGCTCGGGCCAGATACTGTGGATCCTGCTGTCCCGGCCACGCCGGTGAGACAGTCGAAGATGTTCGACGCTTTCCTTGACATAGAGCGTTTCAACCGAGTGGTGGGAGTGAGCTGTGTGGCCGAACTTAACCGCGCTGTCGAAGCGGGCCGCACCTCGCCGCTGATCAATGTGGCGGAGGCCATGCACGACAAGATACTCGGGCGCATTTCCGACGAGATCGCCCGCAGGCGCCGCGAAGGATGCGCCGGCATCATCATGATGGCGGGACCGTCCTCTTCCGGCAAGACCACCACAGGGAAGCGGCTGTCCATCCAGCTGATGACCAATCTGATCAAGCCCAAGATGATATCGCTTGACGACTATTTCGTGGACCGTGTACGCACCCCTCTCGACGAAAACGGTGAATACGACTACGAGAGCCTCTATGCCCTGGACCTCGACCTCTTCAACTCCGACCTGCGCAGACTTCTGCGCGGCGAGGAGATCAACCTGCCGACCTACAGTTTCGAGCTTGGCGTACGCATCCTGAAGCCGCGCCCTCTGCGTCTCGACAGGAACGACGTGCTCGTGATCGAGGGCATCCACGGTCTAAATCCGGAGCTCACCGCCGGAATCAGTCCTGACGATATCTTCAAGGTATACGTCTCCGCGCTGACCACCCTCAACATCGATGACCACAACTGGATATCGACCACCGACAACCGGCTGTTGCGGCGTATAGTCCGCGACCATAAATACCGCCACACCTCGCCTGCCGAGACCATCCGCCGCTGGCCCAGCGTACGCCGCGGCGAGGAAAAGTGGATTTTCTCGTTTCAGGAAAATGCCGACGCTACTTTCAATTCGTCGCTCATCTTTGAGATCGGAGTGATGAAGGCATACGCCGAGCCGCTTCTGAGAAACGTCTCCCACAGTGACTCCGCATACGTGGTGGCCCACAGACTCGTCCGCTTTCTGGAGTACTTCAGGACGGTGCCGGCCGATCAGATTCCCTCCACGTCGCTCCTGCGTGAGTTTCTCGGAGGCTCGTCGTTCCATTACTGATTATTCCGTCAAAAAAATTCTACCCTGTGAAAGAATATACCGCTGAAGACATAGAGCGCATCGAACAGCTTGCCGACGAGGGGAACCGAGAGCAATGCCTCCGTGAGATCGAGGGAATGCACCCCGCCGACATCGCCGAACTCTTTCAGAGCCTCGACCTGAAGCAGGCCGAATGGTTCTTCGAGCTGATCCCGGACCGCGAGATGAAGGCCGACGTGCTGATGGAGCTCGACGAGGAGGAGCGAAAGAAGCTGCTCGAAGGAATGGATCCGGAGCAGATCGGACATTTCATCGACCTACTTGATACCGATGACGCCGTCGACCTCATTCAGGAGCTCGACGAGGAGGACCGCGAGGAGGTGATCCACAACATCGAGGATGTGGAACAGGCCGGCGACATCGTGGACCTGCTGCAGTACGACGAGGACACTGCCGGCGGTCTGATGGGTACCGAGCTTATCTCGGTCAACGAGAACCTCTCCATGCCCGACTGTCTGCGCGAGATGCGCCATCAGGCCGAGGATCTCGACGATATATATTACATCTATGTTGTCGATGATGACAACCGCCTCAAGGGGGTGCTTCCGCTAAAGAAGATGATCACGCACCCGTCGGTGTCGAAGATAAAGCACGTGATGGAGTCCGATCCGGTCAGCGTGAAGGTGGACATGCCGATAGAGGAGGTGGCCATCGACTTTGAAAAATATGACCTTGTGGCCATGCCGGTGGTCGACAGCATCGGGCGGCTTGTGGGCCAGATCACGGTCGACGACGTGATGGACCAGGTGCGCGAGCAGTCGGAGCGGGACTATCAGCTGGCATCCGGTATCGCATCGGATGTGGACGCCGACGACTCGGTGCTCGCCCAGACCAGAGCTCGTCTGCCGTGGCTGCTTATCGGCATCGCAGGCGGACTGCTCAGTTCTGTGATTCTGAGTGGATTCGAGGCGCAGCTGGCAGCTGTGACCGCCCTTGCCTATTTCATTCCGCTTATCGGCGGAACGGGAGGTAACGTCGGAGTGCAGGCCTCGGCCATCGTGGTGCAGGGTCTCGCCAACGGCCGTCTCGACCTAAAGGAATTCTGGCACCAGCTCTGGAAGGAGCTCAGGATCTCGCTGCTCAACGGAGTTGTGATTTCCGTGGCTGTGTTCCTTTACACGATGTTTACCGAGCCTGGCGACTGGGCTCTGACCGTGGCGGTGGCTTCCTCGCTCTTCCTGATAGTGGTGTTCTCCACGGTGTTCGGCGCCTTGGTGCCTCTCACCCTCGAGAAGCTGAAAATAAACCCGGCGCTCGCCACGGGTCCCTTTATACAGATTACCAATGACGTGGTCGGTCTGCTCATTTACGTGGGGATGGCCGTCTGGTCGCTTAAACTGCTCCCGATGTAATGGCAAAGAAGATTGCGGAGACACCGCTGATGACACAATACGCCGAGATGAAAAAGAAGCACCCCGATGCGGTGCTCCTTTTCCGTGTCGGAGATTTTTACGAGACTTTTTCGGAAGACGCAATAACGGCGAGTGAGATTCTCGGCATCACACTCACACGCCGCGCCAACGGCAAAGCCTCGTCGGTGGAACTCGCCGGATTTCCACACCATGCGCTCGACACCTACCTGCCGAAGCTGGTGAGGGCCGGCAAGCGCGTGGCCATCTGCGAGCAGCTTGAGGACCCTAAGCAGACCAAGACGCTTGTGAAGAGGGGAATAACCGAACTTATCACCCCGGGTGTGAATATTTCGGAAAGCGCGCTTGCTTCAAGCGACAACAATTTCCTCGCCGCGATCCACATCAACCGCACCTCGGTCGGAGCCGCCTTTCTCGACGTGTCCACCGGCGAATTCCTGTGCGCTCAGGGAGAGAAGGAGGATATCGACAAGCTCCTGACCAACATAGCCCCGCGCGAGCTGCTCAGGATGCATGGCACCAGGCAGTTCTGCGAAGAGAATTTCACGCACCGCTGTCCGGTCTACGAGATGGACGACTGGGTTTACACGTCCGATGCCGCAGAGGAGCGCCTCATGAAGCATTTCGGTACATCCTCGCTCAAGGGCTTCGGCGTGGACCGCATGCACGAGGCGGTGATCGCCGCGGGCAGTATCCTGCATTATCTCGATCTGACACAGCATACGGAAATAAGCCATATCACCTCTCTCGGCCGCATAGAGCGCGACCGTTTCGTGGCACTCGACCGTTTCACGGTGCGCAACCTTGAGTTGGTGGCGCCGCTATCTCCCGAGGGAATGTCGCTGCTTGATGTGCTCGATCACACCTCGACTCCGATGGGGGCGCGGCGGCTCCACAACTGGATTCTTTTCCCGCTGATCGATCTTGAGGAAATCCGGCGCCGTCATAACGCGGTGGAATACTTCTTCCGCGATCCCTCCACGCGTCAGCGGGCGGATGAAATTCTGAAGGGAGTCGGGGAACTGGAGCGGCTGGTGATGAAGGTGGGGGCGCGCCGGATCGGCCCGCGCGACACCCGCCAGCTGCACGACTCGCTGCAGGCGTGCGGCGCCTTGCGGCGTGCGCTTGCCGAGAGTGATTCGCCGGAATTGCGCGCTATAGCCGGGTCGATGGCAGACTGTTCGGACCTTGTGGACACCATCGGGCGCACCGTGCGTCCCGACGCCCCCATCCAGCTTGGCAAAAGTCCGGCTCTCGCCGAAGGAGTCGACCCGGAACTCGACGAACTCCGCGCGCTCCGCGCACACGGCCGCGATGCTCTGCGGAGCATCCAGGAGAGAGAAAGCGCCGCTACCGGAATACCGTCGCTCAAAATAGGTTTCAACAACGTGTTCGGATACTATATCGAGGTGCGCAACACCCACAAGGATAAGGTGTCGGCCGAATGGATCCGGAAACAGACACTCGTCAACGCCGAGCGCTACATCACTCCCGAACTGAAGGAATACGAGGAGAAGATTCTTGGTGCCGAGGAGAAGATTGCGGAGATCGAGAGCCGCATTTTCACGCAGCTTGTCGACGGTCTGGCCCGGTTCATCCGCGAGATGCAGAGCAATTCGCGCGGCGCCGAGCAGACCGACTGTCTCCTCTCGCTGGCGATAGCCGCCGAGAAGTACCGCTATGTCCGCCCCGAGGTGAACGACTCTATGAAGATATCGATCCGCGAGGGACGGCATCCCGTGATCGAGCGGCGCCTCCCCCAGGGGGAACCTTATATATCGAACACTGTGGAACTCGATCCTGACTCCACACAGATAATGATGATCACCGGACCGAACATGAGCGGAAAGTCGGCTCTCCTCCGCCAGACCGCCCTTATCACGCTGATGGCGCAGACCGGCTCGTTCGTGCCGGCGGAAGCTGCCTCGATAGGTTTCGTCGACAAGATTTTCACCCGCGTGGGGGCCAGCGACAATATCTCCTCGGGGGAGTCCACCTTCATGGTGGAGATGAACGAGGCATCGGCCATACTCAATAATATGAGCGCGAGATCTCTGATTCTTTTCGACGAGCTCGGACGAGGAACCTCTACCTACGACGGCATCTCGATAGCGTGGGCCATCGTGGAGCATATCCACGAGAATGGAGTGATGCGACCCAAGACGCTCTTCGCCACTCATTATCATGAGCTGAACGAGATGGAGAAGGATTTTCAGAGGATCGTCAATTTCAACGTGTCGGTGCGTGAGATCCGCGGGAAGGTGGTGTTCATGCGCAAACTCGAGAGAGGAGGGTCTGCCCACAGCTTCGGCATACATGTGGCGAAACTCGCGGGAATGCCTCCCTCAATTGTCCGTCGGGCCGACCAGGTGCTCGCCAATCTCGAGAAGAGCGCCGATTCTCCCTCGGCACCGAAAGCTGAGGTGGAAAAAATCGGGAAGCACCGCGACGGTTACCAGCTCTCTTTCTTTCAGCTTGACGACCCGCTTCTGTCGCAGATACGCGACAGGCTCCTCACACTTGACATCGACAACCTCACGCCCCTCGCCGCTCTGACCATGCTGCACGACCTGAAGAGGCTGATAAAGGGGAACTGAATCATAAATAAAATTTTTTGCAAGTCAATATATCATGGCACAGGACCAGACAGTACTTTTTCATTCCACAATATTCGGGCCGATCCGCAGCCGCAGGCTCGGTACATCGCTTGGTGTGAACCTTATGCCTGCCGACGGCAAGATTTGTTCGTTCGACTGCCTCTATTGCGAGGCCGGGTTCAATTCGCAGGGAGCGGGCAAGGCCGGTCTTCCCTCTCCGGAGCACACGGAGCATGACCTCAGGGAGAAGCTCCGTGACATGCGCGGACGCGGCGAGAGCCTCGACGTGATAACGTTCTCGGGAAACGGCGAGCCTACGCTGCATCCGGATTTCCCGGAAATCATCGATATGACGCTCCGTCTCCGCGATGAGTATTATCCTGAGGCGAAGGTGTCGGTGCTCACCAATTCAACGCGTATTTTCGACCCGCAGGTGGCTGAGGCCCTGAAGCGGGTGGACAACAATATCCTCAAACTCGACTCTGCCGTGGAGGGCACCATGCGGGCCATCGACCGCCCGAACGATCCCACTTTCACTGTGGAGAGAGTGGTGGAGGCGCTCGGACAGTTTAAGGGTACGGGCATAATCCAGACCATGCTTGTGAAGGGTGAATATGACGGTAGGCGATTCGACAACACCACTCCCGAAGAGATCGACGCCCTCATCGAGGCATATAAGAGGATCGAGCCGAAAGAGGTGATGCTCTATAGTCTGGACCGCTCCACTCCGGCTGAAAAACTGCAGAAGATTCCCCACGAGGAGATTGTCCGAATCGCAAGGCGCATGGAGGATGCGGGTATAACGGTAGCTCCTTTCTGACCATGGTGATTCCTCCCCTTCTGAAGGATGGCGACCGAATAGCCATCATCTCGCCGGCTTCGACTGTGAACCCGGAATATATCGCCGGCGCGGTGGAGTTTCTCCGGGCCGAAGGGCTTGAACCGTTTGTGTCGGCACATGCCGGGGGACCTGCGTCCGGCTCGTACGCGTCAGACACCGCATCGCGCCTTGATGATTTCGTCGGGGCGTGGAAAGATCCGTCAATACGCGCAGTGCTCTGCGCGCGCGGCGGCTACGGCAGCGTCCATCTTCTCCCGCACATCGACGAGAGTATGCTACGCAACAACCCGAAATGGCTGATAGGCTTTTCTGACATTTCCGCGCTCCACGCCATGCTGTCGGCCGCCGGCGTGGCCTCAATCCACGGGCCGATGGCGAAGCATCTCGCCGAGGAAGGCCCGGAGCATTATGCGTCGCGTGCGCTGATGCGCATCATGCGCGAGGGGTTGCCTGTGGAGTATTTCGCCGCACCACATCCTTTCAACATCTGCGGATCGGCGGAAGGGATGCTCGCCGGAGGGAATCTCGCGGTCATCAACGGTCTGGCCGCCACCCGGTTCGACGTGCTGGATCCCGACATGCCGACGATACTTTTCATAGAGGATATCTCGGAAGCGATCTATGCGGTGGAACGGATGCTGCGCCGCGTGATCATGAGCGGGGCTTTCAGCAACATAACCGGCCTGATAGTCGGCCATTTCACGGAGTACCGTCATCCCGACGCCAATCATCCCGACATGGAGACCATGATAAGCCGCCTTCTGAAGGAATGCGGTATCGGCGGCATACCGGTTGCATTCGACTTCCCGGTGGGACACACCTCCGACAATCTTCCGCTGGTATGCGGAGCCGACGCGACTCTGGAAGTAACTCCGTCAGGCGTCATTCTTTCCCTCTCCTGAAGCGCGAAGCATCGCGCTCTGTCTTCTTGCGGATGGTCTCGGCGAAGGCCTCTTCAAGGGAGATTCCGGTCTGGTTGGCCAGGCACGCGAGTACCCACAGCACATCGGCGATTTCCTCGCGGACGGATGCTCTGGCGTCATCGGGGTCGCTCAGGTCGCCGCGTTTGGCCACCTGATCGCCATAGATCCGAGCGATCACGCGGGCGAGTTCACCGGTCTCTTCGGCCAGCAGACACATATTTGTGAGTTCTGAGAAATAACCTCCGCCAATATCGCGGATCCACCGGTCCACGTCAAGCTGCATCGCATCAAGCGTGCGCGACATGTCGGCGCTCGCTGCGGAATCCCTGTTTTCTGTCATGTCTTGAGCTGTTTTACCGCGTCATATAATCTGCAGGCGGCGCAGTTCGTCGATGATTTCGAGTCCCGACATCTCGCGCCGGCATGAGAGCGCTCTGGCGAAGTCGTCGATGGCCGGGTGCAGACGGCTGTTGCCGAAGATGCGCCGCATGTAGGTGGTAGTTTTCCGGTAGAGGTTCTCGATCTCGTCATCCTCAAGGGCGCAGGTGTCGCGTCCTTCGGCGCCGATCTCCTCGCGGACGCGGAGACGGATCTCGTCGGGCACTTCCTGCTTGAGGCGGACCAGCGAGCGGGACATTACGTTGCTCACCACCATTGCCGAGGTTATGTAATAATTGTGCAGGAGAGCGTTCCAGGTGGATTTTGGCGACACCGAGGGAGAGCCGGAGAAATAGAATTCATTGGAGAATGTCACCATAGGCCCGTCGGAGTCGAGCGAGACTCCGGCCACGCGGTCAAGCGCGTCGAGGGCGGCCAATGCGATGGCCATGCCGGCAAGGCCGTACGCCTTGTCGTCTTCATTCTGATATTTGAGAGTAAGCTGCTGCATGCTTGAAATACTTTTGGAGGAGAATGTTTTTAAGAGGAGAGTGCTCTTGAAGTTCTAACAAACGGCGTGCCATGATGTTTCGGACACACCTTATTTTGTCGCCCGAATCAGAAGCCGATGGAAACTCCGGCTGCCAGAGAGATGCCGGGAGTGGGACATCCGGGCAGGAGTAAGTTGCGGCGGTTCAGAAGATTGTCGGCCTGTACCCAGACCGCTATGCGGTCGGTCACCCCGTAGGATGCACCGAAATCAAGGGATATCAGGTCGGGAAGCGCGTATGCCTCCAGACTTCTGGAGTCCGAATAGGGAATGTCTGTTTCGGCTCCGGCATAGATCGCGCGGGCGCCGCGACAGTCAAGAGCCAGCTTGAATTTCAGGCGTCTCCAGGGATTGGTCTCCGCTTCGGCGCGGAGCGTCCATTGCGGGCGGTCGAATCCGTTGAAGTATCCGTATTCGCCATCCTGCGGCTGATAGCGTCCTTCGGCCGATATTCTGAATAGCGGCCCCGCATCGTAGGCGAGATGCAGCCCCACGCTGAATCCGAAGAGATGTGCCATGTTATCGTACAGCATGTCGGAGAGTGCCGGCATAGCTCCGTCGTATGCCCCGCCGAACATAGCCGGGGCCGTGGCGGAGGGGGAGAGAAACGCCGTGTACCAACCGCCTGTACGCTCGTTGAGCGATATGCGGAAAGCGATGTCGGCCGAGGCCTCGAAGCAGCCGAATGAACCGAGACGGAAACCGAAGTCTCCGTCGAGCGGACGGTATAGAGGGGTGGTGTCGATGAATCCCGGCATGCAGTAATAGTCCGATTCATACTGCGATGCGAACGTGGATAGCTTCTCTCCGCCCAGGAGATGGAGAAAGATTCCGAACTTCCCTTTGGTGTAGTCGAACTCGGCGACAGGGGCGAGAGCGAGCCAGACCTGCCGGTTGTCGAACGCGCCGGCGTTGACGGTAAGGTCTGCCCGGATTCCGAGTTTCATGCGGAAGTGGTCGAGATTGAGGCGATACCATGGAGTGAATGACATGGCTCCGTAATTGTACGGACAGTCGGAATCCTCCGATTTGCCATATATCAGATAATTTCCTGTCACGTCGAGACCGACGGCCGATTTGCGGTAATTCCAGTCAAGGCCGGCGAGGAGCGAGATATTCGTTTCCCCCACGCCTCCGTAACCTTTCAATGTGTTGGCGTCGACGGTATAAATCCGGTTCCAGCCTAAATAGCGCGCGCTGGCTCCCGCATAGTATCCCACCGGACGCGATGAAGAGGCCGGTGAATCCCAGCGCACGCGGGCATCCACATCGTTGAGCGTCTGCCAGAGTCCCCGGTCTTCGGTGGTCTCAGGTATACTCTGTCCGTCGGAGGGGATTACGCCGTAATAGTTGAACCGTCCGAAATGGTATCCTGCGTCGGCCGAGAGAGTTCCGGCATCGAACCTGTCGGCGAAGCGGAAACCGATGCGTTCGTCGTAGCGCTGGCGGCAGACGTCGCTTCCGTCGAACATCTCCGGGTTCCATAGCGAGGTGGAATTGTGCTGGAACCGGACTCCGGCGGATATGTCGGAGTCGTCGATAATCGTGTAGCCGAAACTGAGAGTGGAGTTCAGCCAGCTTCCGATGCCGGCGTCGATGTATCCGCGGGGTGCTTCAAGGCGCGAGGTGCGCCAGCCCGTGGCTTCGAGCGGAAGAGGCTGCGGAGGGAAGGAGGCGACGACACCGGTACGGTCGAAATCGAGGCTGCCGACATTGATGCTGAAGCGTTCCGGGCGGGGGAACATGCCGATTTTCTCTCGTCCTATGTATTCGGGCACATATCGGCCGTCGACTGAGATGGTCTGGTCGAACTGTGCGGAGGCGCCGGTGGCCCAGAGCAGCATTGCGGAGGCGGCGTACCGTGCGATTGATACCGGGGATTTCATTTTGATGATGGAAGGGGTGTTGTTTTTATTTTTTCAGCTTATTCAGGCGGGAGTCGATCATCCTGATGATGTCGGATTCCGTGCCGGGATAATTCTCCTTGAGGCTTTCGAGGTATTCGCGGGCTGCCGCTTTGCTGCCGCGGGCGGCGAGAGCGTCGGCGAGCACGATATAGCCCCGTGCCAGCCAGTACTCATGGGGTGAGCCGGCATCGGTGAATTCCGTCATAAGTTTCTCGGCCTCGGCAATTCGTCCGGAGGTCAGATATCTTTCTCCGAGCGCGACAGCGGCCTTGGAGCCTGCGAGCGATGTGAAATTGCGTGCGGTCTGCGAGTACAGTTCTTCGGCGTGCTGCCAGTTCCTGAGGGCGGCGGAAGCATCGGCCTCGAGAAGGTCGATGTCGGCCAGTTCATCGGCGTCGAGCCCTCCGGCGGCACGGATGCGTGAGGTGACGTCGAGCAGGTCGCGCCAGCGTCCGGCCTTGTGCATGGTTTCCGCCATGCGGATAAGCTCGTCGGTCGACACTTGTTGCGAGGCTTCGAGCCGGCGCCGGTATGACTCGGCTGCTTCGTCCGACTTTCCGGTCTCTTCGTAGGCGAGGGCTTTCTCGAGCATGGCCTTCGGGAGCCAGCGGGAATTCGGCCACCGTTTCTCGAGGAGGGAAAGTTCCTCGATTTTGCGCCGGTGGTCGCCGGAGAGTCCATAAAGCACGGCGCGACGGTATGTGGCGTAGTCGGCGTCGGCCCCGTCGCGGGCGATGGCGTCGGAGTATGCCGTGAGCGCTTCGGAGTAAGCGCCGGTGTAGTAGAGGCAGTCGGCGCGGCGTGTGGTGGCGTCGGCGGCGAGTTCGGCGGCAAGCGCCGGATGTCCGGAGAGGGCTTGCCTGAACTGTTTGGCTGCGTTCCGGTAGTCCTTCTGTTTGTAGAGGGAGTAGGCGAGGTTGTAGCGTGCGAGCGGTGCGTTCTGTGAGCGTGGCTCCGCCCGGAGGAACGTCTCATAGCTGCGGGCGGCCTCGCGGTAGTTGCCCAGCGAGTAAAGGGCATCGCCGAGCCATAGCGAGGCCTGGGCGGCCACACCGGGAGCGGCGTTGCCCATGGCTACTGCGGCGCGCAGACTTTCGGCAGCCTGCTGCCGGCGTCCGTTGGTGAGCCGTTCTACACCCTGTTCGTACAGGGCTTTCTGTTTTATGGCGAGAAGTGCGGCCGAGGGCCGCGACACTGAGGCGATGCTCCTGAGGGCTTCGCCGTACTTGCGTTCGTTGTAATATGCGGCGGCGAGATATTCCTCAACGGAGGCGGCGTGCGGAGAGTGGGGAAAGCGTGTGGAGAATTCCTGGAGTAGCTTGGCGGCCGAGGAAAATGGTACGTTGCCCCCGCGGGTCAGCGCGGTGACATAATTGTAGAGCGCTGTCTCTGTCACTTTGGGGTCGATATCGGCGCGGGCGGCTTTCTCGAAGGCGATGGCGGCACGGGATGCGTCGCCTGAGGCGAGGGCGCATTGTCCGAGATAGAGCTGGGCGCCCTGCATGATGTCGGGAGAGGATCCGGCTGGAATCTTTCGGAAAATATTCTCGGCCCCTGCATAGTCACGGTCGGCGTAAGCGATGGCTCCGAGGGCATAGAGCGCGTCGGGAGAAGGGTTGTCGGCGGTCAGACCGACATATTGCGTGAGATAACGGCGCGCCTGAGGATATTCGCCCAGTTTGAAACAGGAGAGTCCCACTATGCGGTTGATTTCGGCACAGAGATCCGGGACCGGATTTTCCGACAGCAGCGAGCGGCCGCGGCTTATCACATCGGCATATTGTCCGCGGGAGAACTCGATCTGAGCCATGTAGTATCCGGCCTCAAGCCCTTTCTCTCCGGGGGCCACGTCGGCGAACCGGTTATATGCTTTGGTGAAATCCCCCTCTATGTAGTCGAGGTAGGCGGAATAGAAGTTATATGCGTCGGCATACCCTTTTTTTCCACGGAGGCGGCTCAGAAGGGAGCGGGCCTCGCGGAAGTGACCGGTGCGGATAAGGCAGACGCTCTTGCGGTAGATGCTCTCCGACTGTCTCGCCGGGGGGAGCGCGTTGAAATTCACACGTTCGTAAGCGAGGAGAGCGTCGGGCCATTCATGGTTGAAGAAGAGCGCATCGGCAGCTGCCGCCGCCACGCGGGGGGCAAACGGCGAAGATGGAAATCTCCGAAGGAAGTCGGCGGCCACGTCGGCACAGCGCGCGTCACCGAGTCCGGCAAGAGCTTCCGAGAGAAGCCATCCGCACTCTTCGGCGTCATCAGCGGTACGCGGGTTGTCGTAGCCGGAGCCGGGCATCCCGGCGAGGAAGCCGAGCTGGTCAAGGACCCCGGTGAAGTTTCCGGCGCCGAGCATTTCCCGGGCACGTTCCACAAAACCGGCGGGGGCTGGAGAGAAACGGTCCGGCGAGGAGGATACCTGCGTCGCGGCCGGAGTTGAGAGAAAAGCGGCCCCGACAAGAAGCAGGGCCGGTATTCCATGTTTTTTCATAATGTCAGGTTCATTCCCCTGGAAAAAAGTTGATGAGGGGATATTTAGGTTATGCTCCCCTTATTTCTCCTCGGGAGCCTTGTCGATAAGGTCGAGGAACTGATCGAGTTTGGGGGTGATGATGATCTCGGTGCGGCGGTTGCGCTGACGGCCCACTTCGGTGTCGTTGTCGGCAATCGGGTTGTATTCGCCGCGGCCGCCTGCTGTGAGTCGTGCGGGGTTGACTCCGAAATCATTCTGAAGCGTCTGCACCACAGAAGATGCACGCAGAGTGGAGAGGTCCCAGTTATTGCGTATGTTGGTGCGCGAGATGGGGACATTGTCGGTATTGCCTTCCACGAGCACATCGTAGTCGTTGTAATCCTTGATGATCTTGGCGATCTTGCTCAGCGTCTCCATGGCGCGTGGGCTGATCTCATAGCTTCCGGTCTTGAAAAGCATGTTGTCGGCCAGCGAGATGTAGACCACTCCCTTGAGCACCTTGACATCGACATCCTTCAGTTCGTCGTTCGACAGCGAGCGGGTGAGCTTATTGGTCAGGGCCATGTTGAGGGAGTCTGACTTCGACTTGGCTGAAATCAACTCTTTGATATACTTGTTGGAGGCGTTGATTTCATCCACGAGCTTGGAGATGTTCACGCTTCCCTGCTGAGAGTTGAGGAGGCTCTGGTCGAGAGTGTATTTCATCGACTCGAGTTGTTTCTTGAGATCGTCGTTCTGGGAACGGAGATCCTTGATCATGTACTCCATCCCCTTGGAATTGGAATTGCATTCGAGCAGACCGTCACGGGTGGTCTGGTATTCCATCTGAAGTTTATTGTACTTCTTGTTGGAGACGCAGCTGCCGAGACAGATCACGGCGGCAGCCGCAGCGGCTAAAAATCTGATTCCTTTCATAATCGTCTTAATTTGATATGCCTCGGACGGTCTCATGAGACCATCTGAAACGTTGAGTTATAACGTTGATATATTGTCGATGGAACTCCGGAAGGAAGATCCCTCGACTATATTAACGCAAAAAGACCATATTCTGTGCAAATATAGAGAAAAGTCACGTCATTACAAAATCCCTGCCCCAATAGTGGAAAAAGCAATTCGCCCGTTGTCAACGGGCGAATTTTCAGGTGAGGATTTTAAGACGTTCCTTTCGGAGGGAGATCCGACAGTTCAGACCTCCTGCCAGCCATACGATCATCAGTGATGAACGAATTTCTTGCCGTTTTGAATATAGATTGAGCCGGAGGCGGGTTTCAGGACTCTGCGTCCATACAGATCGTATATCTGAGGTTCGGACATGGATGTATCAATTATCAAATCTTCTGTACCGGCACTTCCATTATTGATGTTTAACTGACTGCGTACACTTGTCGCTCCCGATTCGTCAGCAGCAACCAATGCTCCGTTGGGAATCACTATGGTGTATCCTTTCTCGGACGTCAGAGGAATTCCGCCGAAATCGGCAACCAGCAACCAGCAGTTGACATCAGTGTCGATATGAGGGATAACTTCTTTGACCAGAGTCTCACAACCCTCTTCCCAAAGCTGGACCCTGGCCTCGTCAGTCAGTGCGATAGGACGGTCGTATGTAAAGGAGATCTCACCGAGTATGTCGGAATGGTCGGTGTACCAGCTGCACCAGATATAAGAGAACGCCAGAGATGGTTCTTCATAGCAGCCGGTGAAGTCAATCTTTATTTCATCATTTGTGATGTCGTCGCGATACATTGATCCCACACTCCCTGCGGGGAGAACAAGGCTGTAACGTACGTTCGGCTCAAACGTGATATACTCGTTGTAAGCAGGCTTGATGTAACTTGTCGAAGAAGGCCAATTCGAGATCTCCAATGGATATTCGCCGATTTTCTCGCCCTCGCGATAAAGCAGGAACCGTGCATCTCCGACTGCTGTGATTTCGTATGGCCAGGAGATTACTGTGCTGATTTTTGAATCCGGGATCTGATCGTCCGCGTGGATTCCCGGTTTGCCGAGGTTTTCAGGAATCGAGAAGGACATATCCATTTCCATGTTTACAATCTGAATGTCACTGTCCGATTCAGTCCGACCTACGGTCCCTTCATGGATGAGTATGCTGTATGTCTTGCCCTTGGGCAGCTTCAGTTTGTCGAAGTGAATGACAAGAGTACCATTATAACCAGTGAGTGTCTTGTCATTCAGCACTTCGGCAGATACGGATTTCGCGACAGTAAGGCCGTCGCAGATCACCTCTATTTTCTGATCGTTCACTATTTTTATGGGACAGTCGAAAGGAACGCTTACATCTTCAAGCGGCTTTACGAACGGCTCGTCTGATTTCAGACTCCACCATCCCGACGAACATAGGGACGGTACGATGGATGCCGCATTCAGGCCGATGCCTGTTGCAAGCAAACTGCAAATCAATAATACTCTTTTCATACGCTTACTTTTTATGAATGAAACATTATCATGATTTGGCAAATTTAATTAAAAAAACATTTTTTTGGATAAAATAAGTTTTATTTACGTAGTTTTTTGCTAAAAAATTGTATCATGCTAAGAGTGTGTTTGAATTTAACACTCTCCAAGGGCCTGTTTAAAAAGAAATATAAACAAACTCCACCGATCAGATACTGAGGGAAACGCTGCAGGTGAGGCAGCGGGGAAGCGCCGGACCGTATATGTATCCGGAGTCACGAAGCGGGCCAGAGTCGAAATCGCGCTGATAGGAATTGAAGATATTGGTGATTCCTGCGGTGAAATCCAGATCCACTTTCTTGAAAATCCTGAAACAATAGGAAAGCTTGACCGACGCGTCAAAGAAAGACTGTGTCCTTACGGCAAGATCGACCTCAGTTCCTGAACCTACAAGATGCTGCACGGTCATCGGTCCTGTAAGAGTACCGGTAAATATCGCCCGGAATCCAGACAATATCTCCCAGTTGGCGGCGAAATACCCGTATATGTCGGGAGTGCGGAAGAGTCGCTTCTCTGCGGGTACATCGGGATTGTCGCTCCATACCTCCGGCTTTTTATACCTGCTGCGCTGAAGCGTCACTCCCGCCTGTATATCGAAATGTGATGAGAAGAAAGCCTTCGCCTCAATATTCATACCCAGCACACGGGCTCCCGAGCCGTTATATCTCTCAAGCACGGCATTCCCATGCGAGTCAAGACCCTCAAGCTGACGAAGGGTAAACACATCGCTGAGATCCGTAAAGAATCCTTCCACAAGAAGATTGGTCTGCACGTTGCCGAAGGTGTGGTAAAGGTCTGCGGAGGCACTGACACTCTGGGAACTTTCCTGTTTAAGACCGGGAGCAAGGACAGTAACGACTCTCTCGCCTCCGACAATAGCCACATGAAAATCTTCGTCATAAGCCTGCGGAGAACGGAAACCTGTAGAATACGACAGACGGAAGTTGGCGCTGCGTGACGGATTGAACCGTATGTTCACCCGTGGGGATATTATGGGATTCTTGATAAGTGAATGTTTGTCAAGTCGCGCTCCGATAAGGAAGCCCCACCGCTCGTCGCGCCATTCGTTCTGCAGATAGCCGCTGAAAATATTCACATTCTGCAACATGTCATGACCATACCCGATGGTGACATCGTGGAGGCGGTTGTGAGAATACTCAAGTCCCGCCACAAGTTCGGACGGCATGAAAAGTAGTTTTGTGAATGGATGGGTCCATTGTGTGCCGGCTGTGACAACAAGGTCTGAGGTGCGCCCGTAAGCGTCAGGATCCATGTCCGAGCCATAATAGCTGGTGCGTTTTGTGGCTTGCATCGCGGAGAACACCGAGACATGGTCGCGGCGGTCGCGGGGCCAGATATCGTAAGTAACCTCCGCTCCGTGTATGTCATGCTCCACTTGCTCGGCGATCATGGCAAGATGTGCGGGCTGATTGAGTTGATCTCCTCCGCGACGGTATTCATGCGTGTTATGATATTCCAGCGTCAGTCGCGAGTCGGCAGACGTGCGCATGAATGTGCGCGCACCGAGTGTCTGGGTCTTCAATTGCGCCACTTCCGTGTATCCGTCTCCGTTATGGTCGTATCCGTCGCGATACCGGCTTTGACCGTAAATAAAAATTCCCGCCTTATCGTTGTTGGTGACGACAGAGACATTCAGAGTCGTGTTATTGTCGAGAGACCCTGATGGACCGATGGATGTCAGCGTGTGTGAAATCTTCGCGGAGTTTTCCCGGGGATCCCTGGTGATTATATTTATCGTGCCTCCGATTGCAGACGAACCGAAAAGTGCCGAGCCTCCGCCCCGCATCACCTCGATACGGTCGATCATATTGGCGGGTATCTGCTCCAGACCGTAAACACCCGTAAGAGCGGAAAACACCGGACGAGAATTCATGAGTATCTGCGAATAATGTCCGTCAAGACCGTTGATGCGGACCTGCGTGAATCCGCAGTTCTGGCAATCATTCTCTACCCTCACTCCGGGTTGAAAATCAAGACCGTCGGCAAGTGAACACGCGCCGACTGAGGTCAGCAGCTTGCCGGTCATCACATTCACCAGAGATGGGCTCTCGCGGCGTTTTACCTCACTTTTGCTACTTGTGACAACGAACTGGTCGAGCATGAACACATCCGTCAGTGAATCCGGGTTTTCGGCTTGATCCGGGTTTTCCACAGTTTGAGAGGAGGGAACTGAAAGTATGTCGGCGTGTGCCGGCATAGCTATGGCAATAGCCATAGCCATAAAAAATATTTTTTTAGGCATTATGTATTGGAATAAATGGTTCTTTCAGGAATCTCGTGGCTGTATGGGGATCGCTTTCTCCGTATGTCTTAAAGGTAAACCATACTCTAAGACGCATGCAGCAATTGATCCTTCATCAACGTGCGGAATTCTTTCAAAAAAGATCCTCTTGATATTCTCTGAAAATAAATTTAAACAGCTTCTTGCTGTTACATGGGATAAAATTACTTTATGCGCATAATGCCGGAGGACCTCTCAGTGAATATGCCGAGGTATGATTGACAACGACAAAAGACGTTACATCCGTGTAGATTAAGGAACTGGATGTTTCCGGAGCGGACACAGACATGTTCTGCACTGCATTCGAGGCGATAGAAGCGGTGTTGAATGCAGAAATGAGATCTAAAGACTGGGCGCTATGTCCATGTGTACCGGAAGGAAGATAAGGATGTGAATGGGCAATAGGACGACCGTCAATATCTTTATGGATGTGCGTGAAAATAGCGTTCGAGAACATGAAATTCACGAACAGCAGCATCACGAACGACACAAAAATACGGTCCAACGTCTTTTTCACATCGCAAAATTACAAATAATTTGATAATTGAGAAAAACTTGATATCTCAATTTGTCATATCAAGTTCAAGATCACAAAATGTGGTCTTGAACGTCGAGAGAGGAAAGAACATTAGGTATATTCTCTTCCCTTCCTTTGATTTTTATGATGCTGACGTTTTTGTATGGTGTATGGATTACGCTGCAATTTGTATGTGTATAAAAGCGAAGCCGCTGTAAGTTGTTAGTTTACAGCGGCTTTGCTTGGTGGTTTGGCGGAGGGGACGAGATTCGAACTCGTGGTAGGATAATCTCCTACGTCAGTTTAGCAAACTG
>DERZ01000027.1:46507-49336 GCA_002361155.1 Porphyromonadaceae bacterium UBA3327
GTGGTTTCAGCCACTCACCCACCCCTCCAGAGTTGGGCCTTATAAGGCTTTGCGGGCACAAAGTTAGGAATTTATTTTTAAATCTCCAAATTTTTTGCCGGTTTTCAAATTTTTTTAGATGTTTTTTGCCTTGTTTTTCGGTTCTTGCGGGATGGTGACACGGAGTGAGTTCTATTCTGTGCCGGCGTACATCGCATTGATTACGGCGGCATAGTTGCGCGCCACCACCGCGCGGCGTACTTTCATCGTATTGGTGACTTCCCCTTTTTCTATTGAGAAATGATCCGGAAGCAGCGTTAGGCGCTTGATGCGTTCGAATCCGGCGAGATCTTTCTGATAAGGTTCTATCTGTTGGATCATGAATTCTGTCACTTTGGGATTTTTCAACAGTGCCGCATAATCCGATGTGTCGAACTTCTTCTCTTCGGCCCAACGCATGAGCTGGCTTCGGTTGGGGACGACAAGCGCCGTCACGAATTTCCGCTCATCTCCGATTATCGCCACCTCGTCGATATACTTGCACTCGGCGAGCCTCCCCTCGAGGAGCTGCGGGGCGATATATTTTCCGTTGGAGGTCTTGAACAGATCCTTGATGCGTTCGGTAAGTACCAGATCGCCCTCGGGAGTGAAATATCCCGCATCGCCGGTCCGGAAATAACCGTCGTCGGTAAACGCGGCCGCGTTGGCCTCCGGATTGTTGTAATAGCCCGGCGTTACGGTGCCGCCCTTTACGAGAATCTCGCCGTTGTCGTCTATGCGGACCTTTATGCCAGGGAGTGGGCGCCCCGCTGTGCCGATCTCGTATCCCACGGCGGGATAACAGGAGACGGTGGCAGTGGTCTCGCTAAGTCCATACCCCATGATCACTTCGATTCCCACGGAGCGCATGAAGCGCACGATGGAATCGCTCAGGGGAGCCCCCGCCGTAGGGAAGAAATTGGGATTGGGGATGCCGATGGCGTTCTTCAGCAACTGGAACACTCGTCGGTTCCAGAAGTCATATTCCTTCTCCAGAAGCCATGACGGCCTGCGGCCGCGACGCACATAGTCGATGTTGCGCCGGTAACCGGTGCGGATGGCGCGGCTTACCATCATTCTCTGGAATTTCGACATGCCGGCAATCTTTTCCTTCACTCCGTGGTATACCTTTTCCCAGAACCTGGGTACGCAGCACATCAGGTTGGGCTCAACTTCCTTGATCGTGTCCTGGATAACCCGGGGGTCGTAGTTGAAGGCTATGGTGATACCCCGCGTGACGCAGAAGAAATCCCATGCCTTCTCGAGAATATGGGACATCGGCAGAAATGCCATGGAGAGGTCATCGTCTTTGATTGCGGAGAGCAGTTCGATATGTTTCTGGATGCACTCGTCATAGTTGCTGTGTGTGATCACCACTCCCTTGGGTTCGCCGGTGGTGCCGGAGGTGTAGATCAGTGTGGCCATGTCTTCGGGGAGTCCGCGCGACGAGCGGGCTTCGACTTCGACTGCAGTCTCTCTGGAGGCGTTCATGCCGAGACGCACGAAGTCATCCCAGAAGATAGTGACGGTATCATCGTCGCGGAGTTCGAGGCCGTCGTTCTTGAACACCACGATGCGGCTGATCGCCTCCGGACGCTTCTTCCAGTGGTTGTAGGCCATGGGATAGTGATGTGAGTCTCCGACAAAGAGTACCTTGGCGCCGCTGTTCTCCACAATGAAATCGAATTGCGACTGGACGCTGCTGGCATAGATCGGGACCGCGGCCACCCGGTTGCGGAAGGCTCCGAGTTCGGTGATAAGAATCTGCGGAGTGTTGGGCGAGCAGACGGCTATGTTGTCCTTCTCGATGAGACCGAGTTCAGCGATAGCCTTTCCGGCCACATCCACCTGTATGGCAAATTCATTCCAGGATGTCTGCAGCCATTCGCCATCCCTGCGCCAACAAAAACGATAAGCTTCCCTGTCGCCGTAGCGCTCGGCCTGACGGGGTACGATTTCCACTAATTTATTTGCCATAATAATGTATCAGGCCTCCTGTGGCCTCTTTTTGTCTTTTTACCCGGGCGGGTCTATGTAATTTCTAAAAAACGGTCTATGATAAAAACGTTTAAAATGCCGCAAAGTTATATGCCGGAGGAGGTTGAATCGCGTCTCCTGATTTCCTCTATTTCGCGGATAATGCCAGGAGGCAGTCCGGAACAGTGCTTGTGGCATACCATTTCGCGGGAGTACATCCGTGCGATGCAATAGTTTACATGGTCACATCCGCAGCGGTGGTTGCCTGATGCGGAGGCCATGCGGTTCACAAAATCCGGCTCATTGATGAGAGCCCTTCCCATCTGGATGAAGTCGAATCCCTCCTTGTCGAGCACGCGGTCGGCTCCATTGCGGTCCACAACCCCGCCGACGTATACCAGCGGCATCGCAAGCTCACGGCGGAATAGCCGGGCGTCATCCAGAAAATAAAGTTCCCGGAACGGTACGGAGGGGATCATGTGCTTGCCGGCAAGTCTGACGCCATACCTGAGCCATAGCTGCTTCATGTAGTAGGTCATGGAATAGACCGGCATCTCTCCGCGCATAACGTACATGGGGGCTTTCGACACGAAACCTCCCGAGAGCACAAGGGCATGGACACCAAGCCTTTCCAGTTCGCGGGCCACCGTGAGACAGTCTTCAATATCGAGTCCTCCCCTGAATCCGTCGCGCATATTGGTTTTCACCAGTACGCCCATATCGTTTCCTGCGGCTTCAAGTACTTCGTCGACACACATCCTCATGAAGTCCATGCGTCGCTCGAGAGGTCCTCCGAACTCATCGCGCCGCCGGTTGGTGTAGGGGGAGAGGAAC
>DERZ01000027.1:49585-49817 GCA_002361155.1 Porphyromonadaceae bacterium UBA3327
TTGGTGTAGGGGGAGAGGAACTGCGAGATAAGGTAGCCGTGGCCGGCGTGCACTTCCACGCAGTCGAAACCGGCGTCGCGTGCTGTCCGCACAGCGTCGCCGAACAGGCGCGCCAATTCGCGGATCTCATCCTTGCGCAAGGCGCGCACCAGAGTGGGAGAGTAGAGGTTGAAGCCTCCGCTTGCTCCCACCGGAGTTCCTCCGGCGGTGGAGCGGTGGGTCATGTTGCCGC
>DERZ01000049.1:0-6107 GCA_002361155.1 Porphyromonadaceae bacterium UBA3327
TCAAATTTTACCGAATCATTGAAATAGTGTTAGTTATGAAAAAATTAATAGCTGAATTTTTTGGCACGATGTTTCTCGTGCTTCTGGCGTGCGGAAGCGCTGTGCTCGCCGGACCAAAAATCGGAGTCCTCGGCATAGGACTTTGCTTCGGCCTGATACTTCTGGCCTTGTGTTACGCTATAGGTGGCATATCCGGCTGTCATGTGAATCCCGCAGTATCGCTGGGCGTGTTCCTGACCGACAGGAACTTCAAATTGGCCGACCTCTGCGGATACGTGGTGGCGCAGCTGGCCGGGGCAGCCGCCGGAGGCGCTCTTCTTCTCTGGCTCATGTCGGCGGGAGGATATTTCAACGGAGGGCCGTTCGCTTTCGGAGGAATCACCGAAGGCATAGGCTTTACCGACAAAGTATCGTACCTTGCCACAAACGTATGCCAGCCCGGAGTATCACAAGGATTCGCACTGCTCACAGAATCCTTGCTGACATTCCTCTTTGTGTTCGTAGTTTTGGGAGCTACATCCAGATTCGGGAATTCGTCGCTTGCCGGAGTGGCGATAGGTCTGACGCTGGGACTGGTGAATATAGTGGGTATACCGGTTGACAATTGCTCGGTCAACCCGGCACGTTCCTTCGGTCCCGCCCTCTTCTCGGCAAACGCATGGCCCGATTTCTGGATCATGGTGGCGGGTCCGCTGATCGGCGCAGTCCTTGCAGCCATAGCATGGCGCCTCGTAGCACCCTGCTGTTGCAAAAAAACCGAAATCGACGTGACAGTAAAGGAAGACTGAGGAATTTCGACACACGTTTTTCCATACTCGGAACACCCGGCAATCAAAAAATTAACAATCTTTTGATTGCCGGGCTCTGTTTTTTTTATTAACTTTGCAAATTGGGGAAAAGGGGTGATGTGGAGACGGGGCACCCTTAGAATATATTACTACACCTATGATAAGTAAATGGAATTATCAGCCACTCACCCATCAACAGAAGCAGGAGACAGAGGCCCTGCTGGGACGCTGCGGAGGAATGCCGGCAATAACTGAATTGCTGGTGCGCCGGGACGTGAGAACCCAGGAAGAAGCCGATGCCTTTTTCGCCCCGTCGATTTCCGACCTGCATGATCCTTTCCTTATGCCGGACATGGACAAGGCGGTGAACCGTCTGAACCGCGCCATGGGGGCGAAGGAACGGATAATGATCTACGGGGACTATGACGTGGACGGCACCACCGCCGTGGCTCTCGTCTACAAATATCTCCAGAACTATTATTCCAACGTGGAGTATTACATCCCTACGCGTGATGACGAGGGCTATGGCATTTCTCTCAAAAGCATCGACTACGCGGCCGAGAACGATGTGAAACTGATTATCGTGCTCGACTGCGGCATAAAAGCCATAGAGGAAATCGACTACGCTAAAAAGAAGGGTATCGACTTCATCGTGTGCGACCATCATGTTCCCGACGAGACACTTCCTGACGCCGTGGCGATTCTGAATCCGAAGATGCCCGGCTCGACCTATCCATGTCCTTATCTGAGCGGCTGCGGAGTGGGTTTCAAATTCATGCAGGCCTTTGCACTGAGCAACGGTCTGGGGAACCACAACGAACTTGAGTCGCTGCTGGATCTGGTGGCAGTGTCGATAGCCGCCGACATAGTCCCCATCGTCGGGGAGAACCGCGTTATGGCATACCACGGACTGCGCCGCCTCAACTCCAATCCCAATCTCGGGCTGCGGAGCATAATCCGCCTCTGCAAGCTCACCAACAAGGATATCACCATCAGCGAGGTGATTTTCAAGATCGGTCCGCGCATCAACGCATCCGGCAGAATGCAGAGCGGCATGGAGGCGGTGGACCTGCTTGTATGCCGCGACCTTCACGAGGCTTTCGAAAAGGGAAAGGACATTGACCAATATAACCGCGACCGCAAGGAACTCGACAAAAAGATCACCGAGGAAGCCAACGCGCTTATCGAGAAAAATGTGGGAATTGTCAACGGCAAACGCTCGATCGTCATCTACAACAAGGACTGGCACAAAGGAATCATCGGCATCGTCGCATCGCGCCTCACCGAGCTATATTACAAGCCGGCCGTGGTACTGACTCTCTCGAACGGACTCGCCACCGGCTCATCACGCTCGGTACAAGGCTTCGACATCTATGCCGCCGTGAACTCCGCCCGCGACCTGCTGGAGAACTTCGGAGGCCATACTTACGCCGTCGGCCTCTCTCTCAAAGAGGAAAACATCCCGGAGTTCAGCCGTCGTTTCGAGAAATATGTGGCCGACAACATTCAGCCGAACCAACTCGAACCGCATCTCGACATCGACGCCGAAATAGAATTCGCCGACATCACTCCCGAGCTGGTTGCCCTGCTCAAGAAATTCAATCCCTTCGGGCCGGGGAACCAGAAACCCGTGTTCTGCACAAAAAATGTGTTTGACTTCGGTACAAGCAAACTTGTAGGCCGCAATCTGGAGCATATAAAGCTTGAACTTGAAGACAATTCCACAAGCCATGTCATCAACGCCATAGCGTTCAACATGTCGAAATACTTCGAGCACATACATTCGCACAAACCTATCGACATCTGCTACACCATCGAGCAGTCGAAACGCGCCGGTACCTCCGACACCATCCAGCTGATGATCCGCGACATACGTCCATCCAAAAATTGAAACCAGCTGCCAACGACCTTCCGCTCGCCACCCTGCGGCGCCACTGGGGCCACGACTCGTTCCGTCCGCTCCAGCGCGAGATCGTGGACTCGGTCCTTGACGGCCGCGACACCCTGGGACTGATGCCCACCGGAGGCGGCAAGTCCGTCACCTTTCAGGTGCCCGGCATGATACTCGGCGGAGTCACTATAGTGGTGACCCCGCTCATCTCTCTCATGAAGGACCAGGTGGACAATCTGCGCCGACGCCGCATCAAGGCGGTATGTCTGCATTCAGGAATGACACCTCGGGAACGCAACGTGGCGCGCGAGCATCTGGTGAACGGCAACGCCCGCTTCCTCTACGTGTCTCCCGAACGGCTCCGCAACCAGACGTTTCTCGACGACCTCCGGCGCATAAAGGTGAAGCTGATAGTAGTCGACGAGGCTCACTGCATCTCGCAGTGGGGCTATGATTTCAGGCCATCCTACCTCAACATAGGCAGACTGCGCGACGTACTGCCCGGAATACCGCTGCTCGCCCTCACCGCCACCGCCACTCCTGAAGTGGCCGATGACATCTGCTCGCAGCTCCGGATGAATAATCCCCGCAGGTGGAGCATGAGCTTCTCGCGCACCAATCTCAACTATATAGTGCGCCGGACGGATACCAAAATCCATGACGTGTTCCACATCCTCAGCCGCACCTCGGGCAGTTCCATCGTCTACGTAAGAAGCCGCAAACGTACTGCCGATATCGCCGAGTACCTCAATTCCGCCGGGATATCCGCCGCGGCATACCATGCAGGCCTCACCGCCGATCACAAAGAGGAACGACAGAACAGCTGGATCGCGGGACAGACGCGTGTGATGGTGGCCACCAACGCCTTCGGAATGGGTATCGACAAACCCGACGTGCGGGTGGTGATCCATTACGACCTCCCCCCCTCGCTCGAAGAATATTACCAGGAAGCAGGACGCGCCGGACGCGACGGTCTCACCTCCTATGCCGTTCTCCTCACCACCGACACAGACCGGGGCACTCTCCGGCGGCGCGTGACCGAAACATTCCCCGAGCGGGAATATATCAAAAAAGTTTACGAACGTATATGCAATTTCCTACACATCTCCATAGATGAAGGATACGACACCATACGCGACTTCGATTTCGAGAAGTTCTGCCTCACATTCCACTACCAACAGCGACAGTGTCTGGCCGCGCTGCATCTGCTGGAACAGGCAGGCTACATCGATTTCTCAGAAGAATCCGACCGTCGTTCGCGGGTCATGATCACAGTGACGAGAGAGGAACTTTACAACGCAGGCGGAATCACAGTGGAAGCCGAGTCCGCGCTCAGAAGCATGCTGCGCCGGTATCCCGGGATTTTCACCGACTATATAAACATAAGCGAGACAGAAATTTCCTCTGCGTCCATGCTTGATAAACAGCAGGTCTACGATGCATTGCTCGAACTCAACAGAGCCAGACTGATAAGCTACATTCCAAGAAGCCGCACTCCATACATTTATTTTCCCACCGCACGCGAAGAGCCCCGATATGTGACCATAGGAAAGAACATATATGAAAAGCGCCGCGACATAATGAAGCACCGCGTGGAGTCAATGATCGACTACGCTTTCAATGCCGGGAAATGCCGGGAAAACCGGATGCTGGCATATTTCGGCGAGAAGAAGGAATGCGGATGCGGACGCTGCGACGTGTGCCGGGACCGCAACAAGGACAGGCAAAAACGGGGAATCGGCGGAATAATGAAACGGAACCACGAACTGGCCATGTTAATGGAGCGGACTGTGGAGTTTCTGCGGAGCAGACCGCGGGGAGCCGATTTCAGAATCATCGAACACGGACTGGATGCCAATGGACAGGATATCGCCCTCTGCCTTTCGCAACTCTGCGACGAGGGTTTCGCCCGTCTTGAGAACGGGGCATACATACTGAACTGACGCCAACGTGACTGATATCATCTGAACTAAAGCTGCGACAAAATGATTGGCCTTGCCGATTGCAATAATTTCTTCGTAAGCTGCGAACGCGCACTCAACCCTTCGCTCGAAGGCCGGGCGGTGGTTGTGCTCAGCAACAATGACGGCTGTGCGGTGGCCCGCAGCAACGAAGCCAAACGTCTCGGTGTGAAAATGGGACAGCCGGCATTCCAGTTAAGAACTCTTATAGAAAGCGGGCAACTAATCGCACTTTCAGGCAATCATCTGCTTTACCGCGAGATCAGCCTGAGGATCCATGAGATTCTCAGACATTTCGCCCCCTCCGCCATCGACTACTCTGTGGACGAAGCATTTCTCGACATGAGCGGCATTCCGGACTCGGCACTCCCCGACATCGGGGCGGAGATAGTGAGGGAATGCCGCGAGAAGGAGGGCATACCGGTCACTGTGGGCTTCGCCGGCACAAAGACGCTGTGCAAGATAGCCACAGAAACGGGTAAAAAGCGCGACACACGTGTGGTTGTGCTATCCGATCAGCAGGAAATCGACCGGATACTTTCCGTGATGCCAATAGGCGACCTGTGGGGAATAGGACGCCGGCTCACGAAACGGCTCTACTCTCTCGGCGTATTCACCATAGGCGATTTCGCCAGCCGTCCCCTGATGTGGGTCAGATCCAGACTGGGCGTGAACGGTGAGAAATCCTGGAGAGAGATTCACGGAGAAAACTGCATAGAATTAGACTTCAAGAAACGGAAACTCCAGGACTCCATCAGCGAGTCGCGCACGTTTCCTATAGATATCGACGATTTCGACTACATCCGCGCAAGAGTGGCCATCTATTGCGCCCATGTCTCGAAACGGCTGCGCATCCAAGGGGGTGAATGCGGCAAAGTCACTGTGTTCCTGCGCAGCAACAGATTTCATACGGAAAATGGATACGAGGCGCCGGACGGCAGCATTGACTTCGAAAAGAGAGTATCTGACGAACCCACAATAACCAATGCCGCAATCACCATCCTCACCCACATCTTCAGACCTGGCGCATTCTACAAGCGAGCCGGAGTGATACTTTCCGACATAACGCCCGCCCGCTGCAACGAACCGGGACTGTTCGAAGACAAGCGGCAGACCGAGAACCGCGAGAAAACAGGCCGGCTGATGAAAGTCATCGACACGCTGAATCCAAGAGTGGGAGGGCACGTGGTGAAGCTCGCCTCGCAGCTTACCATCGGACACCTCGGCCATAACGACGGGTACTCCTCATCGTTCGGAGCTCCGCTCGCCGACGGAGATTCCTCTTTCTGAAAATACGCACGATTATCAGATAGCGGCGAATTGTAAAGGGATGAAGCGAAGATTTGAAAAAAATTTAACAAATCTCATACTTTTTGGCACTTTAATTGTTAAGTAAGATAAAGGCGCCTGGACACGGCGCGCCAATGCCCGCAAGGGCTGCATACATAAAAACTTATAAACCTAAAT
>DERZ01000049.1:6294-20925 GCA_002361155.1 Porphyromonadaceae bacterium UBA3327
CATAAAAACTTATAAACCTAAATAAAAAGACTTATGAAACCATTGCATGTAATTCTTTCCGTTCTCGGCGGCGCTATCGCCGGTGCGGCCATCGGACTTCTCGTAGCTCCTGAAAAAGGTGAGGATACTCGCGAAAAGATCGTGAGGCTGCTCAAAGAGAAAGGCATTACCCTGAAAAAAGACAAGCTCGATGAGCTCGTTGACGAGATCGAGGACCAGGTGGAAAAACATATCTAAATCTAAACCGACTGTACAATGAAAGCACTGACATACATTTCCGCATTTATCGGCGGAGCTATAGCAGGCTGCGCCGCCGCTCTCCTGTTTGCCCCGGAAAAAGGAGCTGACGTAAGGAACAAGATAGTAGTCTGCCTAAGAAGAAAAGGCATCAAACTAAGCGACTCTGAAGTTGATGCTCTGGTGGCCGAACTCGCCGGCTCGGAAGACTGATAGAAATTATTCGCGGACTTTCCTCCGGCATACCGGGAGAAAGTCCGCTGTTTCAGACCCCTACCGCAATGAAGATCGACGCAGGGGTCGCATCCCCCCATCCGCTGAACTATGAGACTAAAGATTGTAGACGAAATCCAAAATATATTCGAGCAGTCGAAAACATGGGTGAGCCTTGAGATTGAATACGCCAAACTCACCTTGGCCGAGAAGATGACCATGCTTCTCTCCACGCTTATAATCGGCTTCATCTGCCTCCTTCTGGGGATGGTGGTGCTGATTATGCTCGCCTTCTGTCTGGTGGAGCTTTTCAAGGCTATTCTCTGTCCGGCACTGGCATATCTCGTTGTGGCAGGCATTATATGTCTGCTTGTGGCGACAATCTACGTCCTGCGGCGTCCGTTGCTGCTCAACCCGCTCGCCAAGATGACAACGAAAATATTCTTCGACAAGACCCCTTCACACAAATAACATGTTATGAAAGAGATCGAATCCGGATCCCGTAGAGGGAAAGTGCCGGGGAATACCCCGGAAGAGAGCTTCAAAGGATATTCGATGGAAGAGCTCCGATACCAGCGGGCGCTGATTTCGCTCCGCAAGGAATTCTGCAGATCGAAAACACTGAATTCAGTCAATAATCTCCGCAACCCGCTCTCCGGCAGGAAAAACGATGCATCGGGCTGGATCGGCAAAGCGGCCGGCGTTGTCGGCGTGGCCGGCAAACTGCTCAGCAGGATGAATATAATTGATTACGCGATGGTCGGCATGACCCTCTTCGGACAGGGACGGAAAGTGTATAAACTCATCAAAGGAAAAAAATGAACGACTACTATTCGGTGCGGATCGATGTCTCGCCCTGCACCCCCGACATCACAGACCTGGCAGCGGCTTTCATGGCCGACGCCGGGTTTGAGTCTTTTGAACCAGACGTCACCGGCCTGACAGCCTACATCCGTGCCGAAGGCACAGATCCCGACGGCGTTGCCCGACAGGCACTCGCCGGATTCCCGATTCCGGTCACTTTCGACATCAAGTCGACGCTCGTGGAGGGCGAGGACTGGAACGCCGAATGGGAAAAACATTATTTCAAGCCTATAGTGATCGATGACGCATGCGTGGTCCACTCCTCTTTCCATAAGGATGTGCCCTCCGCCCGACTTGACATTGTGATAGACCCCAAAATGGCATTCGGCACAGGGCATCACGACACCACCTCCCAGATGATGAGATATATTCTTCAGGAGGATATCGCCGGAAAGAGCGTAATCGACATGGGCACCGGCACCGGCATACTCGCCATCCTCGCGTCCATGCGCGGAGCTTCCTCCGTGGCAGCTGTCGAGATCGACCGGCCGGCATACGAAAACGCTCTTGAGAACGCCGTAATAAACAAAACGGAGATAAATATAATCCATGGCGACGCCTCGGCACTCGAGGGACTTGAGGCGGCCGATTATCTGTTCGCCAACATAAACCGCAATATCATCCTCGAAGACATGGACCGCTATGCAGAAGCCCTCAGGCCCGGAGGCACAATGCTTCTGAGCGGATTCTACAGAGAAGACATCCCCGTGGTCGGCAAACGCGCGGCAGAGTCAGGACTCACGATATGCGATTCGAAAGAAAGCAACAGATGGGTTGCCGTGAAACTACTGAAAAATTATTAAAATATTGTACAATTAAGATATTTTAATCAAAAAAAAGCGTAAATCATTTGGATTTGCGCTTTCTTCGATATATCTTTGCAATCGGAAAAAGAGAAACCTGATCTTAAATGATGCATTCAGAGAAAGGGATTTGACTTTTTCAAACAAAATTAAAGGACACATCATAAAACACGCTGCTTATAGAGAAATTCTACATAACCAACCAACATCTACAGCATGACAAATTTTTCAGCTCTGACCGACGAGCAGTTAGTCAGGGCATACGCCAAGGGAAACAACGAGGCATTCGACACCCTTTTACGTCGTCATCAGGATAGAATTTTCAGCTATATTCTCCGGATAATCAAAAATGAGGACATAGCCAACGACATCTTTCAGGAGACATTCGTCAAGGCTATTCAGACCATACGTCTGGGCAGATACACGGAAAACGGTAAATTCCCTGCATGGATTTCCCGTATCGCACACAACCTCATCATCGACTATTACCGTCAGGAAAAGTCAGAAAATCTTCAAAGCGCCGATCTCACCGATGTGGACATACTCAACCGCAAAGAACTTTGCGAGGACACCATCGAGGACATAATGATCAGCAACCAGATTCGCAACGATGTCAAATACCTCATCGAAGAGCTTCCCGAGCTACAGAAAGAGGTGCTAATGATGCGGTACTACCAGAACCTAAGTTTCAAGGAAATAGCGGAAATCACGGGAGTAAGCATCAATACTGCCCTCGGAAGAATGCGCTATGCCATACTCAATCTCCGACGCATAGCCCGCGAAAAAGACATAATTCTCACAATGTGACCGAGATCCACCGTGAGACAATAACAGAAACCCCAATACAGGAAAGCGCCCGGATTCACCGCCAGGGCGCTTTTTTGTACATTCCGCAATAATCGTGCAGAGGCACCGTTATATATAGGAAAGCCTCAGGAAATATCCTTTGGCCACAAATCTCCTTAAAATAATAATTGCCTATGGTTAACGATTCCATCATCACATCGCCAGAGTCAAACGTAAAACAATTACCTATGAGATCTCCTCGTACAGGAACATTGAATTTTATCAAACAGTTTGCAAGAACGTATGTCGGTTTACAAGGTTGTGCATTAAGCACCATGATTCTCAACTGACACCAAAGGGATCCGATTCAATTCGGGTCCCTTCACTTTTCATTCCGGCCCCGACCTGTCAGGATATTGGATTTTTGAATTTTTTTTTCTACTTTTGCAATTTATAATCCGTCATGCACCATAGTGTCATGGGATAACAACAGAACAAGACCTAAGATGGATATTACAATTAAAGAGGAAACAGTCGGCGAAGGCGGACTGAACTTTGTGGAACAGGAGATTGCCGGCGATCTGGCAGCCGGCAAGAACGGCGGACGGCTCAACACCAGGTTTCCGCCCGAGCCTAACGGCTATCTGCACATAGGCCACGCAAAAGCGTTCATCATGGACTTCGGAGCCGCCGACAAATTCGGCGGGACCTGCAATCTCCGCTTCGACGACACCAATCCCCAGAAAGAGGATACAGAATACGTGGAGGCCATCAAGGAGGACATCCACTGGCTCGGATACGACTGGGGCGACCGTCTATACTATGCGAGCGACTATTTCCCCAAGCTGTACGACCTCGCCGTGCGTATGATCAAAGAGGGAAAGGCATACGTCGACGAACAGACCAGCGAACAGATCGCCGAACAGAAAGGGACTCCCACACGTCCAGGGACAGAAAGTCCGTTCCGCAACCGTCCGGCGGAAGAGAATCTGGATCTGTTCGAGAGAATGAACAAGGGGGAGTTCGACGAGGGTGCCATGGTGCTCCGCGCAAAGATCGATATGGCGAGCGACAACATGCACTTCCGCGACCCGATCATGTACCGCATCATCAAGACTCCCCACTGGCGTACCGGCGACACCTGGAAAGTCTATCCCATGTATGACTTCGCTCACGGTCAGAGTGACTATTTCGAAGGCGTGACACATTCGATCTGCACGCTCGAGTTCGTGCCTCACCGTCCGCTCTACGAATATTTCGTAAAGGAACTCGCCGATGACAGTTACTGCCCGAGGCAGATAGAGTTCAACCGGCTAAACCTCACATATACCGTGATGAGCAAGCGTAAACTGCTTCAGCTCGTCAAGGAGGGGCTGGTGAACGGATGGGACGATCCCCGCATGCCGACACTGCGCGGACTCCGCCGCCGCGGATACACCCCCTCTTCCATAAAGGATTTCGTAAACCGGATCGGATACACCAAATACGAGGCACTGAACCATATCGAGCTTCTCGAGCATTCCCTGCGCGAGGACCTCAACAGGACAGCCACACGCGTCAGCGTGGTCCAGAATCCGGTGAAGCTGATTCTCGACAACTATCCCGAGGAACAGACGGAAATGATGCTTATGGATAACAATCCCGAAAATCCAGCCGAAGGCACACATGAGATGCCGTTCACACGCGAATTGTGGATCGAACGGGAGGATTTCATGGAGAATCCTCCAAAAAAATTCTTCCGTCTCAGCCCCGACAAGGAAGTGCGTCTAAAAGGTGCCTACATAATAAAATGCACCGGAGTGGTAAAGGATGAAACCGGAGAGATCACAGAAATCCACGCCACCTACGATCCTGAATCCCGCAGCGGACTCCCCGGAAGCGACCGCAAAGTAAAGGGTACGCTCCACTGGGTATCTGTCCCTACGGCAACACGCGTCGAAATCCGCGACTATGACCGTCTGTTCGCAGTGGAAAACCCATCGGCCGAAGAGGGAGACTTCCGCAGTCTGCTGAACCCGGACTCGCTGAAAATTCGCGACAACGCAATGATAGAACCGTGGCTTGCCGCACGCATCAAAGCCGGCGATCACTATCAGTTCCAGCGTCTCGGATACTATGTGGTCGACAAAGATTCCACCCCGGAACACCCCGTCTTCAACAAATCCATAGGACTAAAAGACACCTGGGCCAAGGAAATGAAGAAAAACTGATAAATCCAGAGGTTGTTCACACACCCTTCCGGAAATACCGACAGAGCAAACTCCTACGGCAGAATAAAGCTGACAGAAACACAGTCGTCACTTCCGCCGGAGTCTATAAGCAACGGATAGTCACAATGAACAAGCGATGCCTCCTCGCCCTCGAAAGGACGAAAGAGGCATCGCTTGCATCTGACAGACTCTCCGCGCCACAAGACGCGGATATCCACATTGTCATCCACAGTCTCCACATCCAGTATACCGGCGGGATTCATATAAAGGTTTCCGTCCCCGGACGTCACCTGACTTTCGAAAGCCAACAGTTTTAATTTCATCTGGAGGTTGTTAATACCGCCCGTTCACGTTTTCCTATTTGACGATACCGGGCGCTTCGACATTGTTGTCTGTAGCGAATTCGCAGACCGACGTCCCGATTTCTGATCTTTAGCGGGGGAATCGGCCGATGTTCCGGGATTCTCCATTTCGTTCGCGGCCTCCCTTATGCTGTCCATACGCGCACGTTCGCGGCGCTCAAGTTCGAGTTCCTTTCTAAGTCGCGGTTTATAATAGTTATGCTGGGACGAAATTTTAAAATACTGTGTCGAATCGACCGGCTGATGCCCGAGGGCTATGGAATCAAGCCACAGCGGAAGATCGGCACGGCGGTCGGCCATCAGATAGCCGAAAATACGGCTCACCCGCACCGCGGTATCTGTCTGCAGCATCATTTCCACCTTGCGCCCGTTGCTTATGTTGCGCGAAACGTAATGTCTACGGCCATCCCCATATTCCACTCCGAGGAGCGCGCTGACTGGCCTTGCAACGCGCATACGCAGTTTCCAGCTCACCCGGTCACCTTTGGCCAGCGACGTTATTGGAATTGAGAACCGCAAGGTCGAGCCAGGACCATTCTCCCCTATCACAGCATGCCTTGAATAAGGCCACAGGTCGGTAACGGGATTCACTTCATCGCCTCCGGAAGCTTTCCTGCGGCGCTGCTCCAGCTGCTGCTCCACCTTGGGGATGATATCGTAATAGACATCTACATTCCTACCGTACCAAGCCATGGTCGAATCAAATTCCTCCCGGGATACACCATGCTTCTCAATCACATACTCCACCAGCCGATCACCGTCACGATCACCGAGAGTCTGCGTCTGCACATATCCCTCGGCAATCTCGAGATCGGCCACAAGCGACGCCATCTCATCGTCCGACAACACCTTGGACGGCCGCTTCACGCAACCGGAGGCAAACAGGAACGCTGTCGCGGCAATGACAAGCGGAGCATGGATATTCTTCATTTCGACCTGTCCTTTCTCTCCTTTGCGGCAGCCCCTCCATTCCTGACTCGATATTTCCCTGCAACATGTCCCAACGCCTGGTTCAGGTCAGAACTGTAAAAGAATATCAGCAACGCCACCCCTATGCATATAGAGGCATCGGCAATATTGAAAATGTAGGCAAAAAATTCGTAGAAAGTACCGCCCACACCAGGAATCCATTCAGGCCAGTAGAATGAGAAGAGAGGAAAATACAACATGTCGACCACTCTCCCTTCGAACCATGTGGAATAACCGCCGTCAGAAGGGAAAAGCACTGCTGTAGCCGGCGGCATGGGATTGTCGAAGATCACTCCGTAGAACACACAGTCGAAAATATTTCCTGCGGCGCCTGCCGTGATAAGGGCCACGGCGATGACGAATCCCTTGCTGAGCCCCGGTATTTTCCGCACCGATGTCAGAGCCCATACCAGCAGACCTACTGCCACGATGCGGGCAAAGGTAAGGAAAATCTTGCTGGTCAGCTCCAGACCGAAGGCCATGCCGTTGTTCTCGATAAACTTTATATGCCACCATGATAAGAATGGCAAGTCTTCCCCGAGGTAAAAATGCGTCTTGACGTAGAACTTCACCGCCTGGTCGGCGATGACCACCAGAAGAACGACTAAAAGAGCAAGCCATCCGGCATTGCCTGACGCTTTGCCGGAGGCTTGCTTCCTCAATTCTGTATTATCGCCCATATTGCTATTTTCTCACGACTTTGGCGAGCACCTTCTCCCCGTCGATGTCGAGTTCGACGGCACCGTCAACATCGCAGACGGAATCAACCCTTACGGAGTCGGCAAGTGTCTGAGCGGCGATATAGTCGCCGAAAGCAGCCACTGCCTCCGCCACTGCCGGCACATCTGAAAGCACCACATCGACCTTGTCGGTAATCTCGAAATCCGAAGACTTGCGGATGTTCTGAATCCGGTTGATAAGTTCGCGGGCCATTCCTTCGTTTCTCAGTTCCGGAGTTACGGTTACATCAAGAGCCACAGTGATGTTTCCGTCGTTGGCCACGAGCCATCCGGGTATATCTTCAGGAATAATCTCCACGTCGTCGAGAGTGATTTCCGGAGCGTCGGACAGCTCGGAGAAAACGAAACGGCCATCCTTCTCAAGCGCCGCTATCTCGCGGCCATCCATGGCCGCGATACGTTTGCCGAGATCCTTCATGATCTTGCCGTAACGCGGGCCGAGTTTCTTGAAATCGGCCTTGACCCGTTTCACAAGACCACTTTCCTCATTGTCGACAATCTTGAGTTCCTTCACATTCACCTCATCGCGCACGATCTTCCCGATCATCTCCACATCGGCGCGCTGCGCGTCGTTCATCACGGGGACAAGGAGAGTCTGGAGCGGCTGACGCACCTTGAGATTGACCTTGCGACGCAATGCGAGCACATTGCTCGAGAGTACCTGCGCGAGAGCCATGCGGCGCTCGAGATCGATATTCACAAGTCCGCTGTCAGACGCGGGGAAGTCGGCAAGATGCACCGAAGCGTAACGACCGTCTTCAGATGCGGGTGCCACAAGATCGCCGTAGAGTCTGTCGGAATAGAAAGGAGCGAACGGAGCCATCAGCAGAGCCACGGTCTTCAGACATTCATGGAGTGTCTGGTAAGCCGCAAGCTTGTCGGAATCCATCTCTCCGGCCCAGAAGCGTTTGCGGTTGAGACGCACATACCAGTTGGAAAGATTTGAATTTACGAACTCCTCTATGGCACGGGCGCCCCTGGTCGGCTCATAATCGTCGAGCGCTGCCTCCACCTCCGCGATCAGCGTGTTGAGAAGCGAAAGAATCCACCTGTCTATTTCCGGGCGCTCCGGGACAGGCACCTGAGGCTCTGTGCCGGAGAAACCGTCGACATTGGCATACAAGGCAAAGAACTTATAGGTGTTGTACAGCGTGCCGAAGAGCTTGCGGCTCGATTCGGCCACACCCTCCTCGTCATACTTCAGATTGTCCCATGGCGATGAATTGGAAATCATATACCAGCGGACAGGGTCGGATCCGAACCGCTCTATATTGTCGAACGGATTGATGGCGTTGCCAAGACGTTTCGACATTTTGTTGCCGTTCTTGTCCAGAACGAGGCCGTTTGAGATCACGGCCTTGTATGCCACCGAGTCAAACACCATCCCTGCTATGGCATGCAGCGTGAAGAACCATCCGCGTGTCTGATCCACTCCCTCCGCGATGAAATCGGCAGGATAGACCTCCTTGGAATCGAGCAGCTCCCTGTTTTCGAAAGGATAATGAATCTGGGCGTAAGGCATGGCGCCCGAATCGAACCACACGTCGATAAGATCCGTCTCGCGGCGCATCGGTAAGCCGGAGGGACTTACGAGAATTATGTCGTCGACGTATGGACGGTGGATGTCAAAAAGGTCATAATTCTCTCTGGTGAACACACCAGGACGAAATCCTTTGGCCTTGAGAGGATTCTCCTTCATAAAGCCTTTTTTCACGGCTTCGTCCGCACGGTCCGACAATTCCTGATAGCTGCCGATCACGGTCTCTTCGCGGCCGTCCTCGGTGCGCCATATCGGCAGAGGCGTTCCCCAGTAGCGCGAGCGGGAAAGATTCCAGTCCTGCACATTCTCAAGCCATTTGCCGAAGCGACCGGTTCCAGTGGAGGCCGGTTTCCACTTGATTGTTCCGTTGAGCTCGATGAGCCGTTCGCGTGCCTTGGGAGTGCGGATAAACCAACTGTCGAGCGGATAATAGAGAATCGGCTTGTCGGTACGCCAGCAGTGCGGATAATTGTGTACATGCTTCTCTGTGCGGAACGCCTTCCCATCCTTCTTGAGTTCAAGACAGAGCACGACGTTGAGGTCCTCAGCCGATGAAGCCGCCTTTTCGTCATACTTTCCGTCTGGATTGAAACGCGGATCGTAAGCGTTTTTCACATATTCGCCGGCATGATCAGAGTAAAGAGGCACGTTCATGCACTTTTGCACAAATTCAGACGCAAGCTCGTCTGTCAGATAGAATTTGCCCTGCAGATCCACCATGGGGCGAGTCTCTCCCCTCCGGTTGATCATGAACAGCGCGGGGATACCGGCAGCCTTGGCCACTTTGGCATCATCGGCACCGAATGTCGGAGCGATATGCACGATACCGGTACCATCCTCGGTGGTGACATAATCACCTTCGATCACGCGGAATGCCCTCTCAGCTATCTCCACGAACGATTCTTTCCCGACATTGTAGACTTTATCGGGATGTCCGGCTGCGTAGTCGCGCACATATTCAGGCGAGATGTCGTCGAGCTTCTCCGTGGGTTTCACCCAGGGGATCAGCTGCGCGTAATGCATCCCGGTAAGTTCCGGGCCGGCCCAGCGGCCTACCTCCCTGTAAGGCACCACCTTGTCTCCGGGCTTGAAACCATCCATAGGGGCATCTTTGCCCTCTTTCTTGAAATAGGCTCCCACAAGGTCCTCTGCGAGAACGGCGGTGATTGGTTCGCCGGTATAGGGATTGTATGTGCGGAGTGCCACATAGTTGATTTTCGGACCCACGCAAAGCGCTGTGTTGGAAGGAAGAGTCCATGGAGTTGTGGTCCATGCCATGAAATATGGACGTCCCCATCCTTTCATTTCCTCCTTTGGATCCAGAATCTCGAAAAGTACTGTGGCAGTGAGATCCTTCACATCGCGGTAACATCCAGGCTGGTTTAGCTCATGCGAGCTGAGACCGGTTCCGGCAGCCGGAGAATAAGGCTGGATGGTGTATCCTTTGTAAAGGTATCCTTTATCGTATAGCTGCTTCAGAAGCCACCATACCGATTCGATATATCTGTTGTCGTAGGTTATGTAGGGGTTGTCGAGATCCACCCAGTATCCCATCCTGTGGGTAAGGTCGGTCCATTCTTTGGTATACTTCATCACCTCCTTGCGACAGGCGGCGTTGTAATCGTCCACAGAGATTTTAGAGCCGATGTCCTCCTTTGTGATTCCGAGCGTCTTCTCCACGCCGAGTTCCACGGGAAGACCATGGGTGTCCCATCCGGCCTTGCGCTTTACATGGAAACCCTTCATCGTCTTGTAGCGGCACACTATATCCTTGATTGTGCGAGCCATGACATGGTGGATCCCCGGCATTCCGTTGGCCGATGGAGGACCTTCGTAAAAGACAAACGTCGGACAGCCCTCGCGTTCCTTCATCGAACGGACGAAAAGGTCGTGGGCATCCCAATCTCCAAGCACCTCTTTATTGATGTCGGAAAGATTCAGCTGCTTGCTGTATTCCTTGAATTTTTTATTCATAAGGGGATTCGTGTATTATCTTAACCTTTAAATTTCGGGGATTTAGCGCCTTTCACGCCACCCTTGGTACCGCCCCCGAGTGCAAAAATGTTGCGGTCGTAAGTGAAAGTCTTGCGGTCTGCGGCGCGTTTGCGCTTGAGGGCAAGCGCCACGAGCCGGTCCATCAGCTGCGTGAAACTTATTCCAGAGGCCTCCCAGAGATAGAATGAGAGCGAGCCGGGGATAGTGTTGATCTCGTTGACATATACTGAGTTGTCTTTCTCGTCGATCATCACGTCGATTCGGCTCACGCCATGGCAGGAAAGCACACGGAATGTATCGGACGCCATATTGCGGATCCGCCCGGTCATGTCGGCCGGAAGTTCGGCCGGTATCCGTTTGTCGCTGCTCTGCATTCCGGCGTTGGTCTTGGTGCCTCCCATGTACTTGTCCTCATAGCTGAGGAAATCGCCGCTCTTGATGGGCTCTTCGAGCACGGAACTGATGCGTTCGTCGGTATCGCCGAGCACCGAGCAGTTTATCTCCTTGAGGTTCTCGATCATGTGCTCCACTATGATGCGCTGCGAGAACTTCTCTGCGTTATTGATCTTTTCAATCAGTGCGGCGCGGTCGGCGGCTTTTCCGATGCCGACACTGGAGCCTAAGTTTGCAGGCTTCACAATCACCGGATAACCGAGTTTCTCCTCAACACGAGCGACTATCGCGTCCTTGCCGGAGTTCCATTCATGGTCGGTGAACCACACATAATCCACCACCGGGATACCCTCCGAGCGGAGAATCATCTTCATGGTGATCTTGTCCATACCGTTCGCCGAAGAGAGCGTATTGCAACCGGCATACGGAATACCTATGGTCTCGAGCACACCCTCGAAGATGCCGTCCTCCACTGTGGTGCCGTGAAGCACGGGAACCGCCACATGGAGCTCCGCCGCCACCGGATTGCGCTTGGAGAACATACCGGTGTTGACCTTATAAAGATTATAGTCGCCATACTCAGGACGCATGAATACCTCCTCGGACTCTGCCACAAGCCGGTTCATATCGCGGTAATTGCGTATGTCGAGCAACTTCGGCCCGGTGTACCATCGTCCCTGCTTCGAAATATAGATGGGGACAATCTCATATTTCTCCTTATCGAAAGCCGCAATGGCCTGCAGCGCGGATATTACAGAAATCTCATGCTCGACGGAACGTCCGCCGAAAAATACTGCTACATTCGTTTTCATCTCTGTCATTATGGGATGTATCTAACTCCGCCGGTCCGCCATTGAAGCGGCGGAATCCATGTCGGTCACATCCAAATTGCAAAATTACAGAAAAAAAACGAAATCAGGAAATAAAAAAACATATAGAAATCAATTCAAGAATCAGGAGCCAGACGTCAGGAGTCAGAGGGCTATCCGACGAGGATTTTGCATTATTCGCCGGCTGACTTCCATATCAGTATACTAACGCACCCCAAAAGTCAGATGCGTGACTTTTGGGGTGCGGTTCATTGCTCCGGACTGTCATTATTCATATTTCCGTCCGGCCTGATCAGGGCGTGTCTTACTTTGCAAGGCGCGTGACCATTTCCTTCAGGAGAATATAGAAATCCTGTACGCTCCGGATATTGGCTTTCTCTCCCGGAGAATGGATATCCTTAAGGGTCGGTCCGAAACTTACCATGTCGAGGTTCGGCATCTTCTCGAGGAAGAGTCCGCACTCGAGACCTGCATGGAGAGCCTCCACTTTTGCCTCTTTTTTGAATATGTCGCGGTAGCTTTCTTCCGCCACCTTCAGGACTTTGCTTGAAGGATTGGGAGCCCATCCCACGTATGCGTCTTCGAACGTGACTTCCGCACCGATCATACCGAACAGAGCGCTTACCCTGTCGGCGATCTCGTCGCGACGCGAATCGACGGAGCTGCGCTGATGGATTGTGATCTCAATTGTTCCGTCGGCGATCATCTTGACCGAGGCGAGATTGTCGGAAGTCTCGATCAGCCCTTCGATAGCTGTCGACATTCCCTGCACGCCGTTGGGACATGCAAACAGTGCTGCAATGAGCCTGTGGGCCGTATCGTGGGCAATAACTTCCGCAAGAGGCTTGACCTCTGTCACTTCAAAGATGAATTCCTTGTTCTCGGTAGCCTCGAACTCTTTATGCACCATTACGTCGAACTCCCGGGCGTATGCCTTGAACGCCTCGGCGTCCTCACGGGCCACGGCCACCACCGCCATAGCGTCACGCGGAATTGCATTGGCAAGGCCTCCGCCGTCGATTTCACCAAGTTCGAGAGGAGCAATACGGTTTGCCTCCCAGAGGAACCGCGCGAGCTGCTGGTTGGCGTTGGCGCGTCCAAGACCTATTTCCATGCCGGAATGTCCGCCCTTGAGATCGGCTATCCTCACTTTGAAGAATTCAGCCGAGACCGGAGCCGGTTCCTTAGTATAGGGAAGACGGCATATCGTGACTTTTCCGCCGGCGCATCCAACCACAAGCTGTCCCATCTCCTCGGAATCCAGATTAAGAAGGATATCGCCGGTGACGAATCCTTTCTGCAGACCGTTGGCACCTATCAGCCCCTGCTCCTCATCCACAGTGAGAAGAGCCTCGAGGGGACCATGCTTAAGATCGGGGTCGATGAGACATGCCATTGCGGCGGCACATCCCATACCGTTATCAGCGCCGAGAGTCGTTCCGTCGGCACGGACCCACTCTCCGTCCACAACCGTGACGATCGGGTCGTTGAAGAAGTCATGCTCCTTGTCGCCCGATTTTTCAGCCACCATGTCCTGATGTCCCTGCAGAATCACCACAGGGGCGCTTTCGAGACCGGGAGTGGCCGGCACACGCATCATCACGTTGCCTACATCATCGGTGTGACACTCTATGTCGTGACGCTTTGCCCAGTCCACAAGAAACGCTTTCATTTTATCAAGATGATGCGTGGGACGGGGCACTTTCGTAATTTCATCAAATATTTCCCAGACCAGTTTAGGCTGGAGATCAGTGATTTTCATGCTCATTCAAAATTACAGTTTCGATTTTTACAGTAATATCCGGAGATTTTTGCCGGCTATATGCCGGCAATCATTTTTCCATTGCCTTGAATTTCCGGTAGGCGGCGGCCATCTTGGTATGATAGCCGCGGCGTGCATAGCTCGCGCCGTTATACTTTCTGGCGAAGCCTGCCCAATTCTTTGCCTTCAGGTCGGGGAGCATTCCGGCATTTGTAATGAACGCCGCGAAAAGTTCAAGCTGCTCAAGTTCCGAATGCGACATAAGGCGAGCCATTTCATCCACGCTCTTACAGCCGCACAGCTTATAGTTGAATCCTCCGATCTGGAACATTCCCCAGAACGTTCCCATGTTCGCGCCCTGCGCATTGACCTTTCTGGCATTGATCAGCTGTGTCCACTCGCTCCGCGCATATCCTGAAAGCCCCGGAGGGACCTTCTCCCCTTTCGCACCGCTTTTGTCTGAAACTTTCGAACGGAACCTGTTGTACATGGTCCGGTCGAAATTTATCACCGGCACGCCCGGAGCCCAGAATCCTTTCATCGCAGCCCCGGCCTCAATGGAAACCACAGCCTTTATCGCCGCCACCTCAACTCCGAGTTCTTCGGCCACCATCCGGAAGTCGGCATCGGTAAGTTTTTCGTATCTTGAACTTTTGTCGGCCTCCGGTACAGAATCAACCCGGACCGCGCGCTCCCTGACACGGATTGAGTCGGCGTCCTTGACGGACGCCGACATTGTGAGCGACTCTCCGCATACGGAGCAGAGAGCGAACAAGGTAAAGGCAATGAGTCCCCGGGACATCATGACATGGCCACTTTTTCAAGTACCTTGCACAGATGTTTCCAGAATTTATCTACAGTGGGAATAAGCAGTTTCTCGTCGGGAGAATGCACCCCCGTCATGGTCGGGCCGAAGCTCACCATGTC
>DERZ01000049.1:21217-21370 GCA_002361155.1 Porphyromonadaceae bacterium UBA3327
CATGTCGAGATGTGGATACTTGGCAAGGAACAGGCCGCACTCAAGGCCGGCATGTATGGCTTTGATGGCGGGACGCACACCGAACAGCTCCTCGTAGGCATCGGCCGACATCTTCATGATGGGAGATTTCATGTTGGGAGCCCATCCGGGATA
>DERZ01000049.1:21663-22233 GCA_002361155.1 Porphyromonadaceae bacterium UBA3327
GGAGCCCATCCGGGATATCCGTCGGAATGATACACCTTGGCGCCGGCAAGCTGGAAATGTGCCTCGACCTGTCCGGCAATATCGAACTTGCGGCTCTCAACCGAAGAGCGCTGCGAAGTGGTGACGCGGATGGTCTGGTCGTCGATCATCTTGACAGAAGCGAGATTTGTAGATGTCTCCACGAGACCTTCGATGTCGCGGCTCATGGAGAATACACCGTGAGGCGCGGAATAAATGGCGCGGACGAGCGTGACGGATGTATCGGAATCGAAGCAGAACTCCGGACGTCCGCATTCCTCGATGGCAAGCTCAAGCTGCGGTTCCACGCCCTCATACTCGTTGAGGACCTCCTGACGATATTTCCTGATATGGAGAGACAGTTCCTGTTCATGATCTGCATGGATGCCGAAAACCGCATTGGCCTCGCGCGGGATTGCGTTGCGCAGGTTGCCGCCCTCGATGGAGCAGACGGTGATATCCCATTTCTGAGAGCATTCCCATATCACGCGGGCGATGATCTTGTTGGCATTGGCACGGCCGAGATGTATGTCGCCGCCGCTGTGGCCGCCG
>DERZ01000049.1:22527-22843 GCA_002361155.1 Porphyromonadaceae bacterium UBA3327
GTCGCCGCCGCTGTGGCCGCCGAGAAGACCGGTGCACGAAATGCGGAAGTATTTGAAGTTCTCGGGCGAATAGCTTCTCTTATAAGTGAAATCTGCGGTGGTATCGATTCCGCCGGCACAGCCTACAAAAATCTCGCCGTCATCCTCCGAGTCGAGATTGATGAGCATTTTGCCGCTTATCATGTCCTCGCCGAGATTCTGGGCTCCTTCAAGACCGATTTCCTCGTTGATAGTGAAAAGAGCCTCCACCGGACCGTGTACCAGACTATTATCAAGCATCACAGCCATAGCGGCGGCCATGCCGATGCCGTTGTCG
>DERZ01000049.1:23122-37987 GCA_002361155.1 Porphyromonadaceae bacterium UBA3327
GCGGCCATGCCGATGCCGTTGTCGGCGCCGAGAGTGGTGCCGCGGGCCTTTACCCATTCGCCGTCGATGTATGTCTCGATAGGATCTTTCATGAAGTCATGGGCGACATCGCCGTTCTTCTCGGCGACCATGTCCATGTGGGCCTGCAGAATCACCGTGGGAGCGTTCTCATGTCCGGGAGTGGCCGGCTTGGTCATCACCACATTGCCTACTTTGTCGGTCTTTACAGATATATTGTGTTCTTTGGCAAATTTCAGCAGATAATCTCTGATCTGCTCTTCATGGCATGATGGGCGCGGAACCTTGGTGATCTCGTCGAAACATTTCCAGATCAATTCCGGCTTAAGGTCTTTAACTTCCATTCTGTTTTTAAGTTTATTTTAGTCCAATTTCACTGTTTTCGGAATGACCCGATGGTATTCCGCTCCCCAAAGTTAGCAAAATATTCTCATATTAAGTTATTTTTTTCAAATTTTTCACTAAATTTGCGTCCAAATTAGGCAGCTGACGATACGTCAGACGCACACCAACGTGTCAGGTAACAATCACAAACAATTGTAACAAGGTGAAATTAACGCTGTTAGTCACATTATTACTCGCAATATCGTTATTATTGCTCTCCATCAGATTCGGAGGCAAGGACCGACAGAGTATTCACCATCATAAGCCTGCCGTAAAAAAGGAAAACAATAAAACTACTATATGAAAAAAAATCACTTGGGCATGATTTCGTCGGCTCTCGCAGCCTTCATGCTTTTCGGAGCATCCTCGTGCAACAACGGGAATACCGCCAAAACCGCTACTGTCGAAAAGGCCAAAACAGAGAACAAGGCCGCGGGCCTTCCCAATTACCGCTATGTTGACCTCGACACAATCCTGAGCAAATATAACCTTGCCAAGGACTACAATGAGGAGATGCTGCGGATGCAGACCAACATGGAAAGCGCCTACAAGCGTCACCAGAGCAAACTCCAGAGTTTCGCCAACACCGTCCAGAACAAGATGCAGAACAACGGATACCTGTCGGAAGCATCTTACAAGCAGGATGAGCAGACAATGGCCAACATGCAGAACGAGGCTCAGAAAAACATGGCCACCCTCCAGAGCAACCTCGAGCAGGCAAGCATGCAGGCACAGAAGACCGTGAACGATTCCATCGAGGCTTTCATAAAGGAATACAACAAGACCCGCGGATACGATGCCATTCTGTTCAAGGCGGCGACGTTGTACATAAATCCTGCCCTCGACATCACCAACGAGGTGGTTGAAGGCCTCAACGCCCGCTATAATAAAGTGAAGAAATAACATCCCTTCCGCAGGGAAACAAACCATCACGCGCCTCAGGCGTTATAACTCAAGAATGGGAGCGCATACGTTCCCATTCTTTGTACACACTTCCACCTTTGCCGCCGCAAAAGCCGACGGCTTCAGACCTGATCACAATGATTGAAGACAATATAATCAACAAGGAGGCCAACGAACGCACCGTGCTCGTCGGACTCGCCACCCGAAACCAGAACGAGGCGAAAACAGCCGAATACCTCGATGAGCTCGCTTTTCTGGCCGATACGGCCGGAGCACAGACCGTGGAGCGCTTCGTCCAGAAACTCGACTATCCAAACCCGAGGACATACGTCGGGACAGGGAAACTTGAAGAAATCAGGCAATACGTGGAGGACAACGAAATCGGATTGGTGATATTCGACGACGAACTGTCGTCAAAGCAGGTAGCCAATATCGAGAAGGAGCTCAAGGTGAAGATTCTTGACCGAACAAGCCTGATTCTCGACATCTTCGCCAAGCGTGCGCAGACCGCCACGGCAAGGACTCAGGTGGAACTCGCCCAATATCAGTATCTGCTTCCCCGACTCACCCGGATGTGGACTCACCTTGAGCGACAGCGGGGAGGTATCGGTATGAGAGGTCCGGGAGAGACACAGATCGAGACAGACCGCCGCATCATCCTTGACAAGATCGCACGGCTAAAGGACGAACTCGTCAACATCGACAAACAAAAGACCGTGCAGCGCAAAAACCGAGGCAAACTCACCCGGACAGCTCTTGTGGGATACACCAATGTCGGGAAATCCACGCTTATGAATCTGCTGAGCAAAAGCGAGGTCTTTGCCGAAAACAAACTCTTCGCCACGCTTGACACCACGGTGCGGAAAGTCGTGATCGAGAATCTTCCGTTCCTGCTGACCGATACGGTCGGTTTCATCCGCAAACTTCCCTCCCATCTGGTGGATTCTTTCAAATCCACACTCGACGAGGTGCGCGAAGCGGATGTCCTGGTCCATGTGGTGGATGTGAGCCACCCGAATTTCGAAGAACAGATTGATGTGGTCAACAAAACCCTTGCCGATGTCTGCGGGGCTTCCGACAAACCCATGATTCTTGTCTTCAACAAGATCGATGCATTCACCTACACACCCAAGGATCCCGATGACCTGACTCCGGCAACACGTGAGAACATCTCGCTTGACGAGTTCAAGAAGACGTGGATGGGCAAGATGGGCGACAACTGTGTGTTCATCTCAGCCAAAGAAAAGGTGAACATAGACGAACTTAAAAAACTACTTTACGACAAGGCTCTTGAAATCCACACTCTCCGCTTTCCCTACAACGATGTGTTGTACCAGAAATACGAAGAAGCTGAGGAGTACGGAGAAGATACGGACGCCGACACTCCAGCCGAGTCATAAGAAATCAGTTACAAGGAGTAAAATCAAGCAGGAGGAGTAATTATGGAGAACTACATCAATTCATCCGATATATCAGCCCGTGGCATACGCCGTCATCTTGAAGGGCAGGAACGCGATCGCCTCGAAAAGCAGGGCTGCCGGGCCGACCGCTGGGAAGATGTGGAAATCAGCGGATCCACCTCGCTTGACGCCATCCATGATGTTGATTTCGCAGGCCCGGTTTCCATCGGAGCGCTCAGCAGGGCTGAGGGATCGGTGCTGGAACGCACGCGTCTTAAAAACGTAGTGCTCGGCGACAATGTGACAATCCGCGACGTGGCGCTCCTTGAATTCGAACCCGAGGCTCCATGCGGATTCGGCACGGAAGTGGCCGTTCTCGACGAGAGCGGCTCTCGCCCGGTGTCCATATACCCCGGACTGTCGGCCCAGACCGCGTTGCTGATGGCCCGCGAGCCGGCATGGTGTGAAAACCATCTGCGCCCGATTCTATCGGATTATTTCGAGACAATGTCCGTGGCTCCATATATAGGAGACAATGCGCGCGTGGAACGATGCGGTCTGCTGATGAATGTGGCTGTGGGACGCGGTGTCACAGTCGAAGGAGCCGAATCGCTCCGCAATGGAATGATTATAAATAACTCCACTGCAAACAAACCTCTCGCATACGTCGGTGCCGGAGTGAACGCCGAGAACTTTATTGTCGAGGATGGCCGACTCGATTCCGGTGCGATAATACGCAACTGCTTCATCGGACAGGGAGCCTCCGTAGAAAAACAATTCTCCGCCCACGATTCACTGTTCTTCGCCAACACGCAGGTAGAGAATGGAGAGGCATGCGCCGTCTTTGCCGGGCCATACACGGTCAGCATGCATAAGTCCTCTCTGCTCATCGGATGCCAGACCTCCTTTATGAACGCCGGAAGCGGCACCAACCAGAGCAACCACATGTACAAGCTCGGACCCGTACACTGGGGAATACTCGAACGCGGTGTCAAGACATCCTCCGATTCATACCTGATGCTTGGAGCTAAAATTGGCGCGTTCTCGATGCTTATGGGGCAACATAAGACTCATCCGGACTCTTCGCAGTTCCCATTCTCCTATCTGTTCGGAGACGAGAAGGGTGCGACGGTGGTGGTGCCCGGAGTGATGCTGCGCAGTTGCGGACTGATGCGCGATGAGAAAAAATGGCCGGCGCGCGACCGCCGTCTGAAACGCCGTCTGCCGATTCACGACCGTATAGTGTTCGACGTGCTCAATCCCCTTACCGTCGAGAAGATGTTGTCGGCCTCCGATGTGATAGACGCCCTTCTGAACAAGCCTGCCGATGATGACCGGTACGTGCGGTACCGCGGCATGAAGTTCACGAGAGCGTCGCTTGAAAGGGCGAAATTTCTTTATACCCTTGGAATATACAAATACCTTGATCTCCACATTGATGAAACAGGCTTCCCTTACCGCGAACCCGGACACATCTCAGCCGAATGGGTGGACATCGCCGGACTGCCTGTTCCGAGGACTTGTCTGGAGAGGGTGAAGCGGGCAGAGTCCATTGAGGAGATAGAGCGCGTTTTCGACGAAGCCTTCAATCATTACCGTAATCTCGAACGCGCATGGATAGCCTCCCGGTTCGATGACAGATGGCGCAAGCCGAAAGCGGTTATCTCTGAATTTGCCTCTCAGTTCGACAAGATGGTGGAGGAAGACCGCGCCCGTTACCTCGAGGATCTCGCCGCGCAGAACGCCATGCTCGCGCTCTGATAACGATTCTCTATTCTTCAGCGGGGATGATGCTTACCGAGGGGAGGACATAAGGGCCGAATTCATCGTTAAGGGACTTCTCTGCGGCAAGCGCTATCTCGGCTGCCCGCTTCACCGACACATCCGGCGAAACGCATACTCCTACATCGAATACTTTGTAATGGCCATTGCGGCGGGAACGGACATGCGCGACACTATCCACCCCGGCTGTATTTTCAACACACTCGCGGGCCTTTCTACTGTCTGATTCAGGCAACGAACATTCCATGAGCTCGCCGAATGCCGGCGCTATCATTCTGCATGCGGCCACAAGAATGAAAACCGCTATCAGAATCGAGGCCACCGGGTCGAGAACCCGGAATGCAGGACCGAAAAGCTGTGAGAAGGAGACCCCGATGAGAGTGGCCAGCGAAGCGAGCGCATCGCTGCGGTGATGCCATGCATTGGCCACTAATGCTTTCGAACCCGCTTTCTTCCCTGCCGAGGAATAGAAATGATACAGTCCCTCCTTGGCTGCCATGGCAAACAAAACCACGATCACCGTCCAGATGTCAGGTTGCTCAAGCTCCATGCCTCGGGAATATCCCACAAGCGACTCGATTCCTTCATAACCGATGATCAGCGACACAATGATAAGAAACGACGACATCAGAAAAGTCGAGAACGTCTCGAACTTCCCATATCCGTACGAATAACGGCTGTCGGGTCCGCGAAACGAAATCCCCACAAACATCAGCATAATCAGGTCGGCGGCAAAATCATTCAGCGAATGGAACCCGTCGGCAACAAGTGCGTCGCTGTGCCCGTAATGTCCCGTTACCATCTTCAACACCATCAGAACCGCATTTACTATGCATCCTATGCCTACGGCCCTCCTTATTTTACGCGCATTCGTATGCCCCATCACGTCTGCCACGGCAACACCATGACAATGTGCGTGATGTATCTTATCTGACTTTTTTATCATTCTTTCCTAAGAGCGTGCTCCTTATTGTTTACCATTTCCAACATTCAACCATGCCATGCGGTTCAATATAAATATCCCGGCAAAATCAATAAATTCCGCCGGGATATTATAATCCGGATGTACTATATTATCACGTCACATACTATTTGAGACGGAGGAAAGAGTAGCCGAATCTCTCGGCGGCCTCTCTCTCCAGTTCTTCGCGGAATTGCGGGGCCGCCACCGAAATCATCAGTTTCGCACGCTCCGCAAGATTCTTTCCACGAAGATTGACCGCTCCATATTCGGTTACGATCCAGTGTGTCTGGAACCTGGTGGTCACGACACCCGCGCCGGGTGTGAGCACCGGTTTGATCTTGTTGAGCCCCTTGTTGGTGGTGGCCAGCATGGCGATGAACGACATTCCCCCTTCGCTGAGCGAACTGCCGTAGACGAAATCATGCTGCCCTCCCACACCGGAGAATATCCGCTTGCCTATGGAATCGGCACAGACCTGACCGGTGAGATCAATTTCAAGACATGAATTTATCGAAACCACCTTCGGATTCTGCGCTATGACGTATGGATTGTTGGTCCATGCCACATCCCGGAAAATGATATCGGGGTTCTTGTCCATATAGTCGTAGAGATGTCGCGAGCCGAGTGCGAGAGAGGCGACGGAGAGTCCGGGAAGCACCTTCTTCTCGGAATTATCGATCACTCCGCTCTGCAGCAACGGCAACACTCCGTCGGTCATTGCCTCGGTGTGGAGTCCGAGATGACGATGGTTTCCGAGAGCCTGCACTACGGCATTTGGAATTCCTCCCACACCGATCTGCAAAGTCGCGCCGTTCGGAATCCGCTCGGCGATGAGCTCACCGATCGCTATCTCCGCCTCAGTGGGCGCCGGAGTGGGTACTTCCACAAGATCCTCGTCCACCGCCACGCAGGCATTTATCCTGGAGATATGCACCGTAGGATCGCCGTATGAGAAAGGCATCTTGGGATTGATCTGGGCTATGATGCGGTCAGCACATTCCACCGCCGAACAAGCCACGTCGCCCGACACTCCGAAGCTGACCAGTCCCTCCTCGTTCGGGAGAGAACAGTTCAGGACTGCCACATCCACACGCCATGAGCCGTCGCGTATGAGCGCCGGCACCTGGCCGAGGAAACGTGGAGTCATGGAACCATAGCCTTCATCGATCCACTTCCGCACCGTGTTATTTACGAAAAAGGAATCGATCAGGAATGAGTCCTTGTATTCAGGACGGCATAACGGCGAGGGGCCTCTGCCAACGCCGAAACCGGTATAGACGGTGACATCGCGCAATTCCGGCCCACGGTCGGCGAGAGCCTGCGACAAGGCTTCGGGAATCGAAGTGGATCCCTGAAGATATATATGATCGCCGCTTTCGATGAGTTTTACGGCTTCTGCCGCACTTACATAATTGATTTTATGCTCCATATCAGGCTTACTTATGGTCCAGGGCGAAACGGGACAGGAACTTGTCGAGACGGTTGAAATCCTCCTCGTTGTTGATCACGGATACGCATGCCCGGATACCGGGCTGGTCGCTGCCGGTGGTACGGAGGCCGATGGAGGAAACTCCGTACTTGAGCAATTCCTCCTGCAGCTCGTCGCCGCTGAATCCCGGATAACCGATGGTGAAGAAGAATCCGTCGGCAATCGGACAGTCACCGTCCATGTCGTAGACTATATGGAAATTATTGCGCTCGAAGATCTCCTTGACTATTTTGGCACGACGGCCATATTCGCTGCAGTGTGCTATGAACTTCAGTTCTCCGCGTGATGCGGCCCGGAGCATGGCGGCAAGCGCATACTGCGCGGAATGCGCCGTACCAGAAGACGCCACATACAGTACTCCGTAGATGTAGGCGTCTCCCAACGCCGGCATCTCGTAGAACTTCTCGAAGAATTCATACTTGCGGTCGTACACCTTCTGACTCATGCATACCAGAGCGATGCGCTGGCCGGCATAGCTGAATATTTTCGAAGCCGAGAGGAGAAGGATATAATTGTCGGTATATCGGGCCACCGTGCTGGCGTACGGAGCCTGGAACGGAACGGAGATGTCGGTGCGGAAGTCCATGCCGAAATAAGCCATGTCCTCAAGGACTATGCAGTCATATTTAGTGGCAAGGCGACCGATTATCTCAAGTTCCTTCTCGGTAAAGTTGGTCCAGGCCGGGTTGTTCGGGTTGCTGTACATAAGCGCCGTCACATTACCCTTGCTAAGCACGCTCTCCAGCTTTGCCTCAAGTTTTTCGCCCCGATATTCGTAAATATCGAATTCCTCCGTATTGATGCCGAGTACTTTTGCCTGGCTCAGATTGGCCGGGAATCCCGGATTGAGGAACAATATGGTGTCTTTCTCCTTCAGTCTCTGAGAGAGGAGAAGCTGGAGTGTGAAGCTTCCCTGCATGGAGCCTACGGTGGGCACTATGCACCGTGCCGGAACATCAATGTCAATGAACGCTCTGATGAATTCAGAGCCGGCCTCCTTGAGTTCGGGGATCCCCTGGATTGCCGGGTATTTGTTGGCGATGCCCTCTTCGAGCACCTTCACTTCGGCCTCAACACCGACGCGCTCGGCCTCAAGACCGGGGTTGCCGATTTCAAGATGGATCATCCGTTCGTCGGCGAGGCGTTCCAGTTCGGCGGCAAGCGAGCATATCTGTCGTATTGTCGCTGTGGACACGTCGATGATGCCGACGTTTTCCACGGCTTTGCGATAGGTTTCGTTATCTACCGGAAACATTGTCTATGTATTTTTTTCATGGCAGGGAGCGGAATCCACTGCCGGTTTCCGCTCCCTGATTTTAATTAAATATCATTTATGGATCGTGCTCAATGCCGCCTCACGTCCTGCCCGGAAAGCGGCGATGTTCTGCTCGACGATTTTCTCTCCCTTGGCTCCGAAAACGCCCTTTATGGCTTCCTCGATCCTGGCCGTGTCAATGTCGATAAAGGGAGATGCAGCTCCGAGAAGCACGAGATTGGAACTGCGGACGGTGGCTACGCTCTTGGCCTTTTCATCCATGTTGAAAGCCACAACGCGGGGCTGACGTGCGAGTTCTGTCTCCACGGCTGTCATCTCCGGATAGTTGTCGATGTTGACAAACGGCTCCGTGTTCGTCACTATCCAGCCTTCGGAAGAGAGAAATGGAAGATAGCGGAGGGCCTCCATCGGTTCGAGAGATACGATGAGGTCGGCGCCTCCCTGCGGGATCAGATCGGAATGGATGGGAGAGGAAGAGATGCGCAGATTGGACTGTACGTCTCCGCCACGCTGGCTCATTCCGTGCACTTCTGCCTGCTTCAGATAAAGATTCTCCTTGAGGGCGGCAGCCCCGAGAATCGTGGCGATGGTGAGGATGCCCTGGCCTCCTACACCTGCCAATACTATGTCAGTTTTCATTATTTGCTTGAGATTTTGGATTGGTGTGGAAGTCTTATTTCTTAACGGCATGCCGGCGTGCGGTCTGTATGCACTCGCGGCGGGAAATAATCACGGAAAGACCTTCGTAGCGTATTTCCTCAAGGAAAAGCTGCTTCATCTCCTCATGAAGTCTGGGGAGGGAATCGATGGTGCGGACATGTGCGGGATCGGCTCCGAGTCCGCGACAGATGTCTTCGAGTTTGCCGGTACCCTGCGAATCCTGTCCTCCGGTCATGCCGGTGGTGAGGTTGTCGGATATGATCACTACCATATTGCTGTTCTCGTTGATGGCGTCAAGAAGACCGGTCATTCCGGAGTGTGTGAAAGTGGAGTCACCGATTATGGACACCGCGGGGAACTGGCCGGCATCGGCCGCTCCCTTGGCCATAGTGATCGACGCTCCCATGTCGACGCAGGAGTCGATTGCGTTGAAAGGCTTGAGGAATCCGAGCGTGTAGCAGCCTATGTCGCCGAACACTTTCGGGGATTCGAACTCTTTCAGGGCATCGTTGAGCGCTCCGTAGACATCGCGGTGTCCGCATCCGGGACACAGTGCCGGCGGACGGCTAACGACAATCTCCGAAGCACCCGGTACTTCGCGGTGAATGAGCTCTTTGACACCGGGAGCGACCTTGCGGACAGTCTCGGCCACGCTGTCGGGAGACAGTTCTCCGTCGCGGACCACCTGTCCTGTGAGTTTGCCATAGATTTTTTTACCCTCGGAAGCGAGTCCGCGGAGACTCTTCTCGATAAACGGCTGACCTTCCTCGAGGATGAGCAGCGCATCGCAGGAGTCGTAGACACGGCGCATATATTTTTCGGGAAGAGGATACTGGCTGACTTTAACCACCGGGAACGGGCAGTTTCCTCCGAAGCATTCCATCAGATAGTTGTATGCTATTCCTGACGCGATGATTCCGAGATGATGGTCGTGGCCCTCCTCGTAGCGGTTGAACGGAGACTCCTCCGATTCCTTGACAAAAGCGTCGAAATCCTTTATGAGCTGACGGTTCCGAATTTTAGAGATAGCGGGCATCAATACCCACTGCCTCGGATTTTCGGGATAGTGCAGCTTGTTCTGAGCCATAGGCTCGTCGTCGGTCTCCACCACGGAGCGGGAGTGGCTCAGGCGGGTGGTGAGTCGCACCATGACGGGAATGCCGTTGCGCTCCGACAATTCAAAGCCATATCGCGCCATATCGTAGGCCTCCTGCTGATTGGAGGGCTCAAGGCATGGCATCATGGCGAAATCCGCATAGAAACGGGAATCCTGCTCATTCTGCGAGGAATGCATGGAGGGATCGTCGGCAGCTATCACGAGCAGGCCGCCGTTGGCTCCCGTCATCGCCGAATTGACGAACGGATCGGCAGCCACATTGACTCCCACATGTTTCATCGATGTAATGGCACGCAGACCGCAGTAACTCATGCCGAGAGCCTCCTCGACGGCGGTCTTTTCATTCGACGACCAGTGGCTGTGGATTTTGCGCTCGCGGGCTACTGGATTTTTCTGGACATATTCCAGAATTTCTGTCGACGGTGTGCCCGGATACGCGTATGCTCCCGAAAGCCCCGCATTGATGGCTCCGAGAGCAAGAGCTTCGTCGCCCAATAACAAACGTTTTGTTTTCATGGTGGTTTAGTTTCCGCCTGAGGCAGCGTCTGCGGCCGCCACGGCTTTATATTATGGTAAGTTTATCTGACTTCTGCGCAAAACAAGTTTAGCGCGAACAATATTGCAAATATAACGGATTTTTACTAATTTAGCAAAAAGTTTTGCGGGCATGTCTCGTTTTTTTTGAAACTTTTTTATCTAATGAAATAAGAATCAACAAAATAAAAAAACAAACCAAATACATATCATGAAACGACACCTTTTATTGTTTGCGGTGCTTTTCACGTCAATCCTGGCAATGGCCCAGGAGGGAGTGACATGGAGCTACCGCCTTGTCGGTGACAAAACGGCGTCGCCGGCTCTGGAAATGACAGCCAAAGTTGCTCCTGGATTCCACATGTACTCCCAGGACAATCCCGCGGGAGGAGGAGTTCCGCTCGAATTCCATTTCGATCTGAGCGGTTGCCGCCTCGACGGCCCTGCCAAAGCCAACAAAGCATATACCAAAGCATACGACGACATCCTTGAAGTCGACGAGCATTATTACTCCGGGACTGTCGTATTCACCCAGAAAATCAAGCCTCTCGCCGAAAAATGGACAGTCAGGCTTGAAATCGGCGGACAAGCCTGCAACGACAGCGGCTGTCTGCGTGTGATCGGAAGCCACACCTTCACCGGTACCTCTCCCCTCTCGGCAGAAATGAAGGAAGAGGCAAAAAAAGCCGAAGAGGCCCAAAAGGACAGCATGGTCAACGCCATCACCGAAATGACCGACTCGCTGCAGAGCGCGGAGGGCTTCATGACGCCGGGCGCCAACATGTCGGGAGTCAACGCCGACAAATGGTGGGCCAACGTCGAGGCGGAGATGCGCGTCTTCGAGGATGCCCCCGACCAGCAGGGCCGCAGCCTCTGGTACATATTCTTAGCCGGTTTCCTTGGCGGTCTCATCGCACTTGTCACCCCTTGCGTGTGGCCGATGATCCCGATGACCGTAAGCTTCTTCCTCAAGGGCAACAAGAGCCGCAGCAAAGCTGTCTCGTCGGCCATCATCTACGGAGCCTCGATCGTTGTGATCTACGTGGCGCTCGGGCTGATAGTGACGGCGATATTCGGAGCTTCCGCCCTCAACGAACTCGCCACAAGCGCCGGCTTCAACGTAGCGTTCTTCCTGCTGCTCGTGGTATTCGCGATCTCCTTTATGGGAGGCTTCGAAATCACACTCCCCGCAAAATGGACCAACAAGATGGACTCCAAGGTGGACAGCACCACCGGCTATCTTTCGCTCTTCTTCATGGCGTTCACGCTTGTGCTCGTATCCTTCTCCTGCACCGGCCCGATCATCGGTACGCTCCTTGTGGAAGCCGCCTCAACAAGCAACTTCATATCGCCTGCGATCGGAATGTTCGGCTTCGCTCTCGCGCTTGCCATCCCCTTCTCGCTGTTCGCGATTTTCCCGACAATGCTCAAGTCGATGCCCAAGAGCGGAGGCTGGATGAACACTGTCAAGGTGGTGCTCGGATTCCTCGAGCTGGCTCTTGCCTTCAAGTTCCTCTCCGTCGCCGACCTTGCTTACGGATGGCGTATCCTCGACCGCGAGGTGTTCGTATCGCTCTGGATCGTGATCTTCGCACTCCTCGGCTTCTACCTCCTCGGCAAACTCCGACTTCCGCACGACGACAAAGTGGAGAAAGTCGGTCTGACACGCTTCTCGCTGGCCCTGATCTCCCTCGCTTTCGCAGTATACATGATTCCGGGCCTCTGGGGAGCTCCGCTCAAGAGCATCTCCGCTTTCGCTCCTCCGATCTATACCCAGGACTTCAACCTCTATGAAGGTGACGTCCACGCTCAGGTCGACAGTTATGAGGAAGGCATGGAACTCGGAGCCAAACTCAATAAACCAGTCCTTATCGACTTCTCCGGCTTCGGCTGCGTGAACTGCCGCAAGATGGAAGCCGCCGTGCTCACCGATTCTGAAATCAAGCGCACCATCGATGAGGATTATGTGCTCGTCACCCTGATGGTCGATGACAAGAAACCTCTCCCCCAGCCCATGAAAGTAAAGGAGACCGACGGCACCGAACGTACGCTGCGCACATACGGCGACAAGTGGAGTTATCTGCAGCGTACCAAATTCGGCTCCAACGCCCAGCCCTACTATGTGATCGTCAACCAGGAGGGCATGCCTCTGAACCATTCCTTCCCCTACGAAGAGAACATTCCGAAATACCTGAAGTTCCTCAAGACCGGTCTTGAGAACTACAACAAAAAATGAGAAAGATCATCCTCTCACTGATTATGACTGTCTGCGCCCTCCTCTCGGGGGCGCAGACTCTTACACGGACATACGTGGAATATGCCGACTCGGCCGACAGGTATATCCGCAACGAAAACTGGGTGGATGCCGAACGCATGATAGTGAACGCTCTCCGGCTGGAACCCGCCAACAAGTCGAACTATCTGCTCTGGTCCAATCTCGGCATTGTCCGCGACCGCATAGGCAACACCGAAGGCGCGCTCCAGGCGTTCGACATAGGTCTCGCATCGGCGCCCCGCTCCACCGTGCTTCTCGCCAACAGAGCCTATACCTTAATGAAAACAGGACGAGACAAGGAGGCCTTGAGAGATCTCGACCTCGCGCTTGAGCTCGACTCCACTCTGCTGGTGCCACGCCTCTCTCGCGCCGGACTGCATCTCAATGCAAGACGCCTTGCTGAAGCCGGGAAGGACTATGCAGCCGCTGTCTCCATACATCCTGACAGCGCCGGAGGGCATGAAGGACTTGGCGACGTGGCCTCGCTGCAGGGTGACAACCGGAAAGCCTCGGAGGAATATGCACGGGAAATCGCAATCGCAGACAGCGAAAACCTTCGTTTCAAAAAGATTCTTGCCCTCATCGGTGCCGAAGACACCAACACTGCAGAAGAGGAGATGCACACTGCCATAGGGAAATTTCCCCGCAGCGGCGGACTGCATCTTCTGCGCGGAGTGCTCCATAAGAGAAAATACCAGAACGCGGAAGCGGAGATCGAGCGTAAACTCGCGCTTGAATATGGAGCGGACCCTGATCTTGTCGACGCAATGCTCCCGCAGTCAAAAAAATGACATAGCAGAGATCCTGAACCGCTCTGAGCACGCTCTAAATTTATCTACAGGTGGACCTTCTTTAATTGGAGGTTCACTCTTTTTTTATTAACTTTGCAGACACTTTCGCCACAGGTGCAGAGACGCCACCGCGAACATACACACCACCCGACATTAAAATCACCTACTACTATAATTATGGAGCGCCTTTCCATACACATAGAATATCTTCTACTTCGGCATGACTGCGTGGTTGTGCCGGGATTCGGCGCGTTCATCAACGCCAGGAGCGAGGCGCGTGTCGACTCGGAGTCCGGCCAGGTGTATCCCATGATGCGGGAGGTGCGTTTCAATTCAGCCCTGGTGCATGACGACGGTCTGCTTGCTGGCAGTTTCGCACGCAAATACCGAGTTCCTTTCGCTGAAGGGAGGGAGATGCTCCGCAAGAGCATCGAATCCCTGCGCAGGACGATGGCTTCCGACGGAGAAGTAACCATCGGCAGGATCGGTATAATCAGCTCGGAATCCGACACGCTCAGTTTTGTTCCCATGCATGGAGCCGACGACGAGGCAGCGCACATGGGGTATCACCCTGTTTCATGGGTCAGGACTGCTACTGATGACGCCATGACGGATGTCATTGCCGACAATACCTCCGAAAGAGAGGATAAGGTATCGGATCCGGGTACGAGAATCCGAAGGTTTGATACGCGCCGCAATTACTACATAGCCGTCAACAAACGCTTTGCCCGCACCTCGGCATGTTTCCTGCTTGTGGCAGCAGTCGCACTCTCTCTGTTCCTGCCCTCGCACGACAGGACAGTCATGCCGGATCAGGCATCGGTGCTTCCAGTGGAGAACATCATCCGCAAAGTGGAGAACAGCGCCTCCGGGATCAGTGATGAGAAAGAAACCGAAGTATCGGACACCTTGTCGGGTCCGATACACTACCTTGTGGTGGGAACCTTCGCGACGGAAGAGGAGGCAGACAGATTCATCGCCATGCGCCAAGACTGCGGATACGAACTTGAATCCGTAGGAGGCAAACGGCTGTGGCGAGTTTCGGCGGTAAAGGACTCCGATCGGAAAAATCTTGCCAATATTCTGAATTCCAAAGAATTCAGCGAGACTTTCAAGGAAGCGTGGATCTGGAGTAAATAACACTTGTTGAAAATTGTGCAATTTTTTTTGCGATAAAACTTGCACAATTCAAAAAAAGGTATTAACTTTGCATCGCAATTCGGGAGAGACACCAAGCCCCGATAAAGCAAATGCGAAAATAGCTCAGTTGGT
>DERZ01000005.1 GCA_002361155.1 Porphyromonadaceae bacterium UBA3327
GAGCACCTGGGCCTCCATATCCTTAGCGTCTACGGTATTGGTGCGCTCAAGCAACCGGTCGGCAAGTGTCGACTTCCCATGGTCGATATGCGCTATGATGCAGAAATTGCGTATATGATTCATCAATTGTCAAGTGAATAGTCCGAATATTTTACAAAATTACAAAAAAAATGTCATTCACCGAAATAAGTAACGCCAAACCATTCTTTCCCCGACATAAAACCGACAAAAAACAGACCCCTGCTTTTTTTGGCAGAGGTCCTGGTGAAAAAGTACATATTATGACAGGAACATATTTATAAAGAGAATGGTGAATCGAAGTCGGCGAGAACGGGGTGCCTGAGGTCCTTGTCTGAGAGGAGGGCCTCCGCAGGGTCTATCTGCCAGTCGATGCCGAGGGAGGTGTCACGTATGGAAATTCCTCCGTCGGCCTGCGGAGCATAGTAGTTATCACATTTGTACTGGAACACAGCCACATCGCTAAGCACTGCGAATCCGTGTGCAAAACCGCGGGGAATGAAGAACTGACGATGGTTTTCCTCGCTGAGTTCCACGGCGACATGCCGTCCGTATGTAGGCGACCCCCTGCGGATGTCTACAGCCACATCGAGCACACGGCCCCTGACGCAGCGCACAAGTTTCGCCTGCGCGTATGGAGGACACTGGAAATGAAGTCCCCGCATCACGCCTCGTGTGGAGCAGGATTCATTGTCCTGCACGAAATCCACCGGCGTAACCTCGCGGTCGAACACCTCCTTGTTGTAGCTCTCGAAAAAATAGCCTCTCGAATCGGGAAATATGCGGGGCTCTATAATAACAACCCCTTCAATGTCGGTCTTGATAACGTTCATGTCTCATAGATTTGGTTCGTGGGTGCGGTCGATCTCTTCAATCACTTTCATCAGATACTGCCCATAGCCGTTCTTTATCATCGGACGGGCCACCTCCTCCATCTTCTCGCGGGAAATCCATCCCTGACGGTAGGAGATTCCTTCGAGACATGCAATCTTGAGTCCCTGACGCTTCTCGAGCACCTCCACATAGATCGACGCCTCGGCGAGCGAATCGTGCGTGCCGGTATCAAGCCATGCGAAACCACGCGGCAGAGCCTGCACTTTCAGTGTGCCGCGACGGAGATACTCCTGATTGACCGAGGTGATTTCAAGTTCGCCGCGAGCCGAAGGCCTGATGTTTTCAGCCACTTCCACCACACTATTGGGATAAAAGTAAAGACCCACCACAGCATAATTCGACTTTGGATGCTTCGGCTTCTCCTCGATAGAGAGACAGTTTCCGTCGCGGTCGAACTCCGCCACACCGTAACGCTCCGGGTCGTCTACCCAATAACCGAACACTGTGGCCTCTCCATTCTTTTCGGCGGACTGTACCGAATCGCGAAGCACCTTAGAGAAACCTGCGCCATGGAAAATATTGTCACCAAGCACAAGACATACGGAATCGTCGCCGATAAACTCCTTGCCGATTATGAAGGCCTGCGCAAGGCCGTCGGGCGAAGGCTGCTCCGCGTAGGAGAAGCGCACGCCGAAATCCGAGCCGTCGCCAAGAAGCCGCTTGAAAGCGGACAGATCGGAAGGGGTGGAGATAATGAGTATGTCACGGATACCGGCCAGCATCAGGACCGAAATCGGATAGTACACCATCGGTTTGTCGTAGATGGGAAGCAACTGCTTGCTCACACCCTTCGTGATCGGGTACAATCTGGTGCCGGAGCCTCCGGCGAGAACTATTCCTTTCATAATCAATAATTAAGATGCAGATTCAGACACAATACACAATTCTTGTCACAGACTATATGAATCTGATATAATCCTGCGACACTTCCACAGCCGATGAAATCATGCCGGGAAGCTCCACAATAAGCCTCTTTTTACGCATACCTTTTACTGACAGCAGGTTTCCCTTGTATCCGCAAAGCGGTCCGCCGGAAATTTCCACCCGCCGTCCCACCATTCCCGCCGTAATTTCTCCGGGAGCGAAATACTTCGGGTCGGAGGTACTTGCCGAAGCATGGATGAACCGCTCCATTTCCGGAGTGCCTACGGTCATGGCCTCGCAGTACTTACCTCCGCGAACATAGCGGTATTGCAGCGTGCCGGTTCTATTCACCACCGGATCAAGCAGCTCGCGCTCCGAATTAACGAACAGCAAGTCGTGGACCACCGGAACGAGCACCCTCTCCCGGCGGCTATGTCGCTGACGGATCTTCCACACCATCGGAGTGAAAATCTCGAACCCCTCCTCGGAAAGCATCTTGTAGGCAGGTCGCAACGCATTGGGGCGCGTAAGGTCGCGCATCACAAACCAAGTCATCGAAAATACTTATTTAAAACCATCACCGCCCCGCACCAGAATGCAGGAGGGGGTCTGAACGCCTCCTGAGAGACATCAGCGCCGCAAAATTAGCAATTTATATCAAGGATTGCAAAAAAAATTATTAACTTTGCGAGACCGCAACGCGCGGAAAAGTTAAAAACGAAACAAAAAATCATTGAAAAAACGAGATATGGCAACAAAACCCTTTCATTATCAGGAAATGTTCCCGCTCGGAGCTGACACCACCGAGTATCAGCTCCTCACCAAAGAGGGCGTGAAAACCGAGAACTGGAACGGCCACGAGATGCTTGTGGTCGCCCCCGAGGCCCTTACCCTTCTGGCCAATGTATGTTCCCACAACTGCTCGTTCATGCTGCGCCGCGAGCATAACGAGATGGTGGCCAAGATTCTC
>DERZ01000034.1 GCA_002361155.1 Porphyromonadaceae bacterium UBA3327
GTCTCTTTTTTATGCCGGCCGTCCCAGGGAGGCCGGTCTGCGTATCCGGCAATATCCGGGCAATATCCGGGCGCCCGCGCCGGGTTGCCTCGCCCGTTTTTATTTGGAGATTTCCGGGGGATTGGCTAATTTTGCAGATTGAATATGAAATTACCAATAATAAGACAATAATGAAAAAGTTTTTACTTTCGATGTCTGCGTTTTTCCTTGCGATGCAGACGTTCGCTCAGTCTGAACAGACTTTCAATCTGGTTACTTCCGTTGACGCTCTAAACACTACTGACAAGTATCTTGTTGCCCTGCAGCCGGTGATGGTCGGTAAGGTTCAGTATGGTCTGTGGGCTATGGGTGAGGCAAAGGAAAGCGGTAAGGGTTTCACCGGAGTTGAGATCACTCCCGATATTACGGAACTTCCCGAAACGTTCACCACATCGACGGCGCTCACGACGGTAACGCTTGAGGAAGGTGCGGGTGCGAATGCCGGAACATACGCGCTGAAAGCTCAGGATGGCTATCTTTCATGGGACGTAGTCAAGGAATTGAAATATGCGGAGACTGCCGATGGCAATTATGCGACGATTTCCTTCAGCGGCCGTGTCGCTTCAATCTCGAATGGAGAAAATAAGCTGATGGCAAGTGTCTCCAATGGAAGCGGCGGTGTAAAAGGTACGGTAACTTTCAATACGTATGCGACTGCTCAAAAACCGATTGCTCTGTATGTGCTGAAGGATGGAGATGCACCTGTAAATCCGGACTTCGTTCCGGCTCCTGCTTTCGACCTTGTGAAGATATCCGACCGCTTGGGTGCGCGCTATGTTGTCGAGATATCCTGCACCGCGGAAGACGCTTCTGTTTACTACACCATTACCGAGGATGGAAGTGAGCCTGGAATCCCTGATAAGTCCAACGGTGCATTGTACGAGTCTCCCGTGCCTGTTACTCCCGGTTGCAAGATCAAGGCGATTGCATACGTAGGCGAGAATGCAAGCAATGTGGCCTCGTTCAATCCGGAGGTGCCTTTTGTAATCAATGAGTTCGCAAGTCTGTTGACTCTCACTGAGGAGGATGTGGCCTCTCTCGGAATTTCTCTCATAAACGTGGATGTACCCGTGACAGTGGCATACGAGAATGGCCGATACATCTATGTGATGTACGAGGATAAATGTATGCTGGTTTATGACACAAAAGACCAGTATAAGGATAAAATCCATGCAGGTGATGTCATCAGTGAGATAACCGGTACATTCAGCTTCTACAACGGCAATCCGCAGATTTCAAATCCATTTCTTGGAGACATCACCACCGGAGGTGAGGAACCTGAGCCGAAAGAAGTCGGCATCTCCGACATCAGTTTTGACATGTTGCTTGACTATGTAATTGTCAAGAATGTGACTGTAAACAATGATAACGGAGCATACTCCATTACCGATGGCACAACCACAGTGGCAATGTATAACTACTTTACAAATGACAAATTCTATGACGTGGTGACAGTGGAACCCGGAGAATCGATGGATGTGACCGGTTTCGTGGGACGTTATCTGAAAAAGGGTTCCGAGGGTCCCGCGGAGCTGCAGCTGAATCCTGTCAAGGTTGTGAAGAACAATCAGAGCGGCGTGGCTGAAATAGAGGTGTGCGACGTTGCCGCCACTTATTTCAATCTCCAGGGAGTACGTGTGGAGAATCCGGAAAATGGAATCTTCATCGAGGTGAAGAATGGAGCGAGCCGTAAAGTTTCGGTGAAATAAGCCCCAGGTATTTGCAAGCCTGAACTCCGGCAAACTGTATACCGGCCTCCCGGTAACCATAATTTAACATGAAGGATCTGCTTTAGCAGGTCCTTTTTTTGTATTAATGAAAAATTATGTGTAATTTTGTATTGTCTGTGAAATGAGATGTATGAACGCTTTTATGGAAGGACAAAGTTAGGCTCCATTCGGCTTATGCCCTCCTTTCTGCAAAAGCAGAGCAACTCAGGGCAATAGTATTTTGAAAAGACTCACATAAAATTTAAATAATCAATTATGAAAAAAGGATTACTCACATTGGCAGCTATGGCATTTGCTGCGGCATCCATGACCGCGGCAAGCTATACAGTGTTCGATTCCTCCAGTATGAAAGGGGATTGGACAGCTCAGGGTACAGGTTTTGCAACAACCGTTACAGTTGACGGTAAGAAATTTGTAATCTCTACCGACAAAGGTTCTTCAACAACCGCGCTTCGCAATCCGGGTACCGAGCAATATGCATGGAGAGTGTACAAGAATTCATCCTTTACCATCCAGAGCGAGAGTTTCGACATGAAGACCATCGTAATCACTTACGACAATTATGTTGACAATACCGGCAAAGGATATTCTGCAGAATGCAAGCTGAGCGAAGGTTGGACCGGTACCCTTGATAACTTCGTGTACACGCTGAAATGCGCCGGCTCCAAGACCCTGACCGCTACTGCCGATCAGAATCAGGTGCGCATCACAAAAGTGGTTGTCTCCGATTCGGAAAGCGTTGACGATCCCGTTACGCCTCCTTCCGGAGGCGTAATCTACCAGAACGCGTTCAATAAGAAGGACGGTATCTCCGACTGGACCATCACAAAGACTGAAAGTTATGACTCCTGGTATGTCAACGAGACTATAGGCTGCCTCGTTGCCAACTCTTACGACAGCGAGAATGGTTCCAACCGTCCCGCCGACACCTGGATTTCCCGTGAATTTGACCTTGCCGGCAAGACCGGCGTAAAGCTCGACGTGGAGCAGGCTTTTGGTTTCTACTTCCCCACCAGTCAGGAGAGCAGCTTCGTGCTCGCAGTGCGTGAGAACGGCGGAAGCTGGACTCAGCTTGATTTCACATCATTCCCCGAGAAGCCCGAGAAGAACTGGTCCGATTTCGCGGCAAATACTTTCAGCCTCGCGGCATACGACGGCAAGAAGATCGAGATCGGGTTCCATTACACCACTGACGGCACCTCTTCCAAGGCATGGGAGCTCAAGAACTTCAAGCTTTACACCGATGGCGGTGAAGTCGATCCTCCTGTAACCGACCCCAATCTGGTTTACGGCAATACCTTCGAAGCAGACTTTGAGGGATGGAAAAACACCAACGAGGGTAGCGTGGCAGACAATCCCTGGTACATCAACAAAACACAGAAATGCCTCGTTGCAAGTTCTTATAAGGACGAGAAGAACTATGCTGTAAACAGCATGCTCTCCCGCGAATTCGATCTCACCGGACGCACCGGTTGCGCCCTCTCGTTCGAACAGGCGTTCGGATTTGTGGCGCCCCAGGCTCAGGACGAGAAGTTCGTTCTCAAGGTCCGCGAGGCCGGAGGCGAATGGTATCCTCTGGTGATGACCAACTATCCGGCAGCTCCCGAGAAGGGCAACTGGACAAAATTCGTGGTAAACGAATTTGACCTCAGCGAGTATGACGGCACCAGGATTGAAATAGGCTTCAACTATGTCAATACCGACGCTACCGCAATGGCATGGGAGCTGAAGAACTTCAGGCTTACCGGAGTGAGCGACAACAGTGGTGTTGACGGCATCGATTCTGAAAACAGCCCCGTTTATTTCTTTAATCTCCAGGGCGCACGCGTCAATAACCCCGAGAACGGTATCTTCATCCGCGTCCAGGGCAATAAGACGCAGAAAGTTCTCGTTAAGTAAAAAGCTTATAACTGAGAAAACAAAAAGGGGGTCGCGACCTGTTATAGGCCGTGACCCCTGATTTTTTCAAGGTTAGAACAAGTGGGAAAGAATATAAATTTATTGTCTGACAGCACTCTCGTATCCAGCGTATGAACAGACTCATTGCCGTGGCAACGATCATCTTGGCCGTCATATCGCATATCTATGCCGAAGAATTTACAGTCTTCGACATAAATGACCGCGGCATCTGGCATGGAGATGTAACAGGATACAGCTCTATTGTAACTAAGGGAGGCAGACAATTTATATTAAGTACTTCCAACGAAGGTGGAGGCATACCGCTGACTTCTCCACAATATGCCTCTTCGGCCTGGAGAGTTCCCGACGAAACATCCTTCACGATAGTATCGGAAGAGATGGAGATGAAAAGCATCCTCGTTGTTTTTGATGATTATAACGGAGGGATGTATATAGTGCCCGCGATGACCGAAGGGGGATGGACAGGCATACTGAACAAAGCGGCGTGCAAGTATGAACTCACCTCAGCAGGTGAATTGCGGATGAAGGCATTGGCCGCATACGGCGAGATGAGAATCATCAGCGTGATCGTCAGTGACGAGATCCCTTATGTGCCCGGGGAGGATCCATCGTGGAAAGAGGATGATCTGATCTGCGAAAACAGTTTTGCCGAAAGTCTGGCCGGATGGAGCGTAGAGAATGAAACCGGATTCTCAACCGGTTGGAAAGTCAATCGTGTGGACGGTATGGCCGAGGCGGGAGCGGACGCGGAAACAGCGGAGGTCCGCACTCTGCTCTACAAGTCGTTCGATCTAAACTGCAGACGCGGAACAAAACTGTTGTTCGAGCAGGCGTTCTTTGGCGAATATCCCGAGGGGCAGCCCGGATGGGCGCAGCTTGTGACACGAGCCGGAGGCGGATCGTGGCACGACCTTCAGCTTGATGCATATCCCGCGCCCCCGTCAGCCGGGGGGTGGAGCCGCTTTGCCAGGAATGAAGTGGACTTGTCTGGATTTGATGGCGAAAAAGTTGAGATCGGTTTCCGCTTCTTCCGCATTTCCGGTAAAGAGGCAGGATGGGGAATCCGTAACTTCAGAATGTACGGACAGGATGTTTCCGGAATGGAAGTCATTGAAGAAGACGAAGGTGTGGCTGAATATTTCGACATGCTGGGGCGCCCGGTCGCTAAACCGTCACACGGAATATTTATAAGAAGTATAGGCGGGAGGTGTAAAAAAGTGTGCATTCCGTAAAATTTTCTACATATAAGCGACTTAACCGGGAAAAATTCATTATATTTGCAAAAAAATATGGGTATGGGACTTATGCCTGTATCCGACACCGTAATACCTTAAATCATACTATGCGCTCAGACCATAGTAAAGCTACCAAACAACACATTTTCCAAATGCGCCCAACAACAGACGTAAAGACCGAGGGGTGTCCGCATCTGCTGATTATCTACACCGGGGGCACCATCGGCATGATTGAGAATCCCGCCACCGGGAGTCTCGAACCGTTCGACTTCGAGCATTTGGTGGACAACGTGCCCAAGCTGAAACGTCTTGATTTCGACATAGACAACTATCAGTTTGAAAAGCCGCTCGACTCCTCCTCGATGAATCCCGGCCACTGGGTGGACATAGCCTCTGTCATAGAGAAGCACTACGACGACTACGACGGTTTTGTGGTCCTGCATGGCACCGACACAATGGCTTACACGGCATCCGCCCTGAGCTTCATGCTCGAGAATCTCCGCAAGCCGGTAGTGATAACCGGCAGCCAGTTGCCTATCGGCGAGGTGCGTACCGACGGAGAGGAGAATCTGATCACGTCGCTTCAGGTGGCGGCGTCGAGAGAGGAGGACGGAACCCCTACGGTTCAGGAAGTCGCTATTCTTTTCGAAAATTATCTGTGGCGCGGCAACCGGTCCACAAAATACAGTGCCGATAACTTCAATGCGTTCAAAAGCAGCAACTTCCCGAGGCTTGCAAAGATCGGTCTCGGAATCTGCTACCGTCGCGATATACTTTGGCGCGTGAAGGACGCCGCCCCTCTCATAGTACATCGGGGGCTTGACCCGCACGTGATGTATCTCAGCATTTTCCCCGGTATTACCGAAAGCGTGCTGCGTCATGTGCTGCACGCTCCGGATTTGCGCGGAGTGGTACTGAAAACTTACGGAGCCGGCAACGCTCCCACCGACGGATGGTTTATCGATGCCATCAAGGAGGCCTGCGACCGTGGTCTGGTCATAGTCAACGTGACACAGTGCGGCAACGGCAAAGTACTTCCCCACCGGTACGAGACGGGCAGCGCGCTTTATAAGGCGGGAGTAATCTCCGGACATGACCTCACTTCGGAAGCTGCCATCACAAAGCTGATGTTTCTTTTCGGACGGAACTATCCTGTCGAGGAAGTGAAACGTCTTATGGAAGTGTCGCTCGTCGGAGAAATGCATGAATAGGAAATTGGCAATCTGAAAAGAAATCGTTATTTTTGTAGTCTGAAAAACCGATTGCAAAGTAATGCATGGAAAAAGAGACTGCAATTAGGAGGGGTGTGCCCGCCGGAGATCCGGCCGACTGGCGTCTTATATGCGTCATGTCGGCCGAAGGCATGTGCGCGTATCTTAAAAATGTCGAGGATCCGTCGGAGGAGATTGTGACATTGCTGAGCGAGCAATGGGATGCAGGCCAGACCGATCTGCTTCAGAAGATAGAGAGCACGGTCTACGACAATCCGCAGTTGCTTGACGATTTCTCGGCCGATATAGCAATTGTCACCCCCTCTCTGATGTGGGTTCCCTCTCACGTCGTGGACCGGGAGGATGACGGAGGTGCCGGGATATTCCGAAGCGTTTATCCGGCGGCCGACGAGGATGTGATGGTCGACGAGATTGACGGTGTCGATTGCCTCTATATGCTTGTGCCCGGTCTCCAGGCATTCCTGCGGAGAACTTTCCCCGGAGCAAGATGCAGCAGTCACCTGTCGATAACCATGGCTGGATTCCGCGAGCGGGCTGCCGACATGCCGAGGGTCTACATCGATATCAGGCGATATTGTGTGGACTTCGTGGCCTTTGACGGAGACAGGTTCCTTGCCGGAGTCTCACGTCGGTGGAACAGCCAGTCCGATATAAAATATCATCTGATGAATCTGATGGAAATCCATGGACTTGATCCTGCCGCCACTCAGGTGTCTCTTTCCGGTTTGCGTGAGGTCAAGACTTCGCTTATGAAAGATCTCCGTAAAGACATAGCCTTCGTCATGCTGACCCTGCTCCCGTCCGTAGCCGGAACCGATATGCCTCTGGCGGCAGCGTTGCTTTTGCGGAAGTGACGGTCATTGCGGAATTATCGATAATAACATAGAATGAGGATAATCAGAGGAAAATATGGCAAAAGGCGGTTTGATGTTCCGCATAACATCACCGCTCGTCCCACTACCGATTTCGCCCGTGAGAACATATTCAACGTAATGGAGAATATCGAGGATCTCGCGGGAAAAAGGGTACTGGATCTCTTTGCCGGTACCGGGGCGATAAGCTGGGAATTCGTGTCGCGCGGATGCTCCGAAGTCACGGCTGTGGAGGAGGCCCGCACCCAGGCTGGATTTATCCGGTCCGTGAAAGAGAAGCTCGGAGACACTGCTCTTCGGCTTGTAAAGGGGGATGTGTTCCGATATCTCGAGCGCTGCGACCGCTCTTTCGACATAGTGTTTGCCGACCCTCCGTACAATCATTCCCGATTTGCCGGGATTCCGGAACTTATCCTTAATTCCGGGGCGGTGCGCGAGGGTACGCTGGTGGTGGTGGAGCATAACCGGAACCATGATTTCAGCAGACTGCCGGGCTTCATGCAGCAGAGAGTATATGGCAGTGTCAATTTCTCTATCTTCAGAGTTGGCGGGGATGCGGCAGAGTAGGGGGAGATGGCAAATAACAAGATCAATACATAGAATAACAGAAATAATGGAAGATAATATAAAACTCGACAGGGTGGAGGATGCACTCGAGGATTTCCGGAACGGAAAATTTCTCGTTGTGGTGGATGACGAGGATCGTGAAAACGAGGGAGACCTCATCATAGCGGCTGAAAAGATCACTCCGGAGGATGTGAATTTTATGCTGAAGAATGCACGCGGCGTTCTCTGCGCCCCTGTCACGCTGGACCGTTGCGCCCGTCTCGGGCTTACGAAGCAGGTGGATGACAACACTTCGGTGCTGGGTACGCCGTTTACCGTTACTGTCGACAAACTTGAAGGATGCTCCACGGGTGTTTCGATCCAGGACCGTGCGGCAACAATACGCGCTTTGGCGGACCCTGCCTCGACTCCGGAGACATTCGGACGTCCAGGCCATATCAACCCGCTTTACGCCCAGGACCGCGGAGTACTTCAGCGCGCGGGCCACACCGAGGCCGCTGTGGATCTTGCGAGGCTTGCCGGCCTTCAGCCTGTCGCCGCACTTATGGAAATCATGAGCGATGACGGCTCCATGGCAAGACTTCCCGAATTGCGCCGCCGCGCCGACGAATGGGGCCTCAAGCTTATAAGCATACGCGACCTCATCGCTTTCCGGCTGAACCACGACTCGCTTGTGGAAATAGGCGAGGAGGTGGACATGCCGACCATATACGGCCATTTCAGGCTTATCCCTTTCCGCCAGAAAGACAATAATCTGGAGCATATCGCCCTTATCAAGGGTGATGTGGCTGGAGAGGATCCGGTGCTTGTCCGGGTTCATTCGTCGTGCATGACCGGCGACATATTCGGCTCGCAGCGGTGCGAATGCGGCGAACAGCTTCATCTCGCGATGAAGATGATAGAGCGCGAGGGAAGAGGCGCCGTGGTTTATCTCAGTCAGGAAGGACGCGGCATAGGACTGATGGACAAGATCAAAGCCTACAAGCTGCAGGAAAATGGCCTTGATACGGTCGATGCCAATCTTCACCTCGGTCACAAGGCCGATGAGCGCGACTACGGCGTGGGGGCGAATATACTCCATGCTCTCGGAATAAAGAACATGCGCCTGATGACCAACAACCCTGTGAAGCGTATCGGACTTGAAGGATATGGGTTGAACATCAGCGAAATAGTTCCCCTTGAGATCACTCCGAATCCTTACAACGAAAGGTACATGGAGACGAAAAAGAACCGTATGGGTCACATTCTAAACAAAGTCTGACAATGAGAATAGAGAAATTTCTCGCCGTGTTGGGCATAACTGCCGGGATATTTGCCGCCACCGACACGGATGCCGCGCAGAAAAAGGCTCTCGGCCATGATGATTTCGATGCGTGGAAGTCTGTGAGGAATCATTCCATATCGCGCAACGGAGAATGGAGCGCGTACTCGGTTAACCCTCAGGAGGGCGACGGAACGCTGGTGCTTTATAACACCAAAAGCGGAAAACGGGTGGAGATAGGTCGCGGATACAATCCCGGATTTACTGCCGACAGCCGTTGGGCGGTAGTCCAGATCAAAGCTCCGTTCGCCGATACCAGGAAGGCAAAGATTGCCAAGAAGAAGGATCATGAAATGCCGCAGGATTCACTCGCCATTGTCAATCTGGCTTCAATGAAGATTACGAAATACGGAGACGTACTCGACTATAAGCTGGGAGAGGAAGGCGGCGACTGGGTGGCGTGGAAAAGCTGCGACACCACACTGGTGGCGCCGAAACTCCTTTCCGATAAAGAGTGCGGCCGGCCGCTGGTGACCATGGACCTCGTCAGCGGGACACGTAAAGTCACCAACTGGGTGGACCATTTCTGTTTTTCCAGAAACGGTGCGAGACTTGCCCTTACCGTAAAGAAGCCAGAGAAAGATTCTCTTGCCACCAACAGCGTGGGAGTGATGTTGCTCCCGGACACATCGTATACGATAGTGGACCGGGACAAGGCTTTCTACGGAATGCCCGCTCTTGACGACAACGGCACCATGCTGGCATATACCGCCTCAGAGGATTCCATAAAGACCGGCACACGCCGTGCCGAAGTCTTTCTCAGCGATCTGCGCCATGAGATGAAGACCCCGTCCCGTATCGATATCGACAAAAAGGATGCGGCCGGCAATCCGCTCAGACCCAACCAGTATACCGCTCTAAGATTTTCGCATAACGGCAGGCGTCTTATCGGCGGCGTGGCGCCGGTGATCGCTCCCGACGACACCACGATAGTGGACTTCGAGAAAGGCAAGCTTGATATCTGGGTATGGGACCGTGCCATGACTCCTCCGAAGGATCTCAGCACACTCAAGGAGCAGCAGAAGAACAACTATCCGGTAGTGGTGGACATCGCCACCCGGAATTCGGTGCTCGTCACGGATTCGCCTCTGGCGCGGGTCGAGACTCCCGACCGCTGGGACGGAGACTGGGCTCTTGTGGTGGATCCCGGATTTGCGGCGGTGGCTTATCAGTGGGATTATTTCTACCCCACGCCGATGCACGTGGTCAATGTCATGACAGGAGAGAAGCGTGACGCCGGAGAATTTCAGGGAGAACTCGGTTATGAACTCTCTCCATGCGACCGCTATGTGATATGGTTCGAGGACCGGAATTATCATGTCTACGACATAGAGCGGGGAGTGACGCGCGAGATAAGCGGCAAAGTGCCGTATCCGCTGTGGGATCTCGACGACCGGCATCCCTGTCCCTCGCAGCCCCGCGGCATAGCGGGATGGAGCCGCAATGACGAGAGGGTGCTGGTCTATGACCGGCACGACATCTGGAGTCTCGATCCCAAGGGAGAGGCGGACCCGGTATGTCTCACCGACGGCGAGGGCCGCAGAAGAAACGTCCGTTTTGAATACACCAATACCGATCCGGAGAAGCACCGCTTCCTCAGCGACGGCGACCTGATGCTCCTTTCGGTGTTCGACTATAAGGACAAGTATCGCGGACTCGCCACCATGCGTTACGGCAAACCTGAAGCTCCGGCTGTGGAGGTGCTCGACAAATATAATTTCTCGCAGATACGCAAGGCTGCCGATGCGGATGTGTTCACCTGGCAGCGGGCCAATTTCAACACATCTCCGGATATATGGCTCAGCCGAGGTACGAAATTCGCGCAGGCCCGTCGTCTGTCGGACGCAAATCCGCAGATGAGTGAATATTCCTGGGGCACTGCCCGGCTTGAGCGGTGGTACGCCTACGACGGTTCTCCTTCCGAGGGCGTGCTATATGTTCCCGAGAATATCGATCCGAATAAGAAGTATCCCATGCTCTGCGTGTTTTATGAGACAGGTTCGGAGGACCTCTATGTGCATTACACCATGGAACCCTCCTGGAGCTGGGTGAACTATCCTTTCTATGTGAGCCGGGGGTATGTGGTGTTCGTACCCGATATCCATTACACTTCCGGACGGCCCGGCGAAGATGCCTACAATTATGTATGTTCGGGAGCCGAGGAGATGTGCCGCCGATATCCCTGGATCGACAAGGACCGTATCGGCATAGACGGACAGAGCTGGGGCGGCTATCAGACCGCTTATCTCGTAACACGCACCGATATGTTCGCATGTGCCGGAAGCGGCGCGCCGGTGGCCAACATGACATCGGCCTACGGTGGAATCCGCTGGGGAACCGGCGACTCCCGCCAGGCCCAGTATGAGGTGGGCCAGAGCCGAATCGGCGGAACTCTGTGGGAGCGGCCGGAGATGTACATCCAGTCTTCCCCCGTTTTCCATGCCGACAGAGTGCATACTCCTCTGCTCATCATGCACAATGACGAGGATGGCGCCGTGCCATGGTACCAGGGAATAGAGATGTTCATGGCTTTGCGCAGACTGCAGCGTCCGGTGTGGATGCTGCAATACAATGGCGAGGCCCACAATATCCGTGCCCGCAAGAACCGTAAGGATATCACAAAGCGGTTCCAGCAGTTCTTCGACCACTATCTCAAGGGAGACCCGATGCCGAAATGGATGAAAGAGGGAATTCCTGCCATCCGCAAGGGACAGGAGTGGAATTTCGAACTGATGGAATAAATAAAAATAATGGAATAGCGATTAAAACCGGCCCGGCATATACCGGGCCGGACACTTAATAAATAATGACGGATACTTTAAAAAAATTGATTATGGCGGTAATCATGGCCGCCTCATGCTATGGGGAGGGGGAGGCCGTGAGGGTGCATTGTCCTTCCGATACGGCCTCTGCTATGGAGACAGTCAGACGGTTTGCAGCTCCGGGCTCGTACCCCTCCGCCGTGGCTGGAGATATCGCCATGCTTTTCGAGGGGATCTCCTACGAAAGCGCTATGAGAACCGATTCTGCAGGGATGCTGCAGTTGCGTCTGGATGCTTTCGACGAGATGAGCTTTGTCAACACTGTGGGAGCCCTTTCGAAAACAGCTGTCAGGCCCGGTGTGGCCCGGATCCGGGACATAGAGGAGGCACTGGTCTCGATGTCGTGTCGGCGCGGCGAAGAAAGCGGTTTTCCCTCCATCATGGCGTATGGAGCCGACTGGGCCATCGACAACAGGGGGCGTGGGAATGTCGTGGAACTTACGGAGAGCTTTTCCCGTCTTTTCAAGACAAAGTCGCTTGATTATCTGACGCGCCACCGTTCGGAATTCCCCGCTCTCGCCGATTCCGCGGCGTTCGACCGGCAGAAGATGATAGAGATGGGATTCAGAAGCCATAAGATTCCTTATATGAAGCGGCAGAGTTTCGAATGGAAGGATGTGGAGTCCGAGATGGCGGACGGCGATATTGTGATGCTGCTCGGAAACAATCCTGAATTCGACTGGCTTGCCGTGGGTTTCGTCATACAAAAAGAGGATGGATTCCATCTTCTTCACGCATCTCCCGAAGAGGGTAAGGTGGTACTTGAGGAGATGCCGCTCTCAAGATACGTGAAGAAATATGCCGGCCAGATCTATGGATACCGGTGGTTCCGGCTGAAATAGTTCCCGGCTGCTCTGCGATATTTCCAGAAATCCTACTGTATGATACATTTTGTAAACGCCAAAATCAATATAGGGTTGCAGATTGCGGGGCGTCGTCCCGATGGCTATCACAATCTGCGCACTCTGTTTTATCCTGTGGGCCTGTATGCCGGTACTCCCGCCAACCCGGTGCGGTTCTGCGACATTCTCGAGGTTACTTCGCCCTCAGGCAAGGATCGGCCCTGCCTTGAGGTATCCTTCGGAGGCCGTGCGCTGGACTGTCCTCCTGAGAAAAATCTTGTTACGCGGGCAGCTGAACTGTACATGTCCCGATTTGCCGGTCCGGGGTTTTCTGCTCGGCTTTATCTTGAGAAACATCTGCCCGACGGTGCCGGAATGGGAGGGGGGAGCGCCGATGCGGCGTTTACGTTCACCGCGCTCGCCCGTGCTGACCGTGGCGATGTATGGGTCCGGGAGAATCGTGACGTGATAGCTTCGGCGCTACTGACACTCGGCGCCGACTGTCCGTTCTTTGCCTATAACCGGCCGATGTATGCCGAGGGAATAGGGGAGGAACTCGAAGAGGTCCCGCTGGATCTCTCGGGGATGTGGCTGTTGGCTGTCAAGCCGGGTCTTCACATCTCTACCGGAGAGGCTTTTGCTGGCGTGGCGCCGCGTGAGCATGGTTTCGACCTGAGAAAGCTTGCCGGACTGCCTCTGCAGGAATGGCGTGACCTGGCCGTCAATGATTTCGAGCAGTCTTTGTTCCCGCGCTATCCCGGATTGCGTCAAATCAGGGAGGAGCTGTATGCCGGTGGAGCGCTGTACGCTTCGCTTTCCGGAAGCGGCAGTGTGGTGTATGGAATTTTTTCGGACAGGGAGACTGCCGCCGGTGTCGCGGACACTATTGTTGAAAATCCAACCATACAGGCCGCATATTTGTTAATGCTGTAGGCATTGTAGAATATTGACGGATATTTTTATCATCAATCATCGAATTTAACAAATGTTGGCAAGAAATTTGCTGTAAAAACACACAGCCTTATGGGTAAGAATAAAAATAAAAATCGTTTTTGGGGAGGTCGTGATGTGTCCCCGGAAGGAGATGATATGGAAGAAAAGAGAGACAAGATGAAGGAAAAAGAGGAAATTCCCGAAGAAGTGGCCGAATCTCAGGAGGCCACATCTGCCGACGCGTCTGAAACAGATGAAGTGACGGCGGAGGACGTCGATCTGTTGTCGGAAGAGGATAATGCTCGGAATGAGGTGGAGGAACTCAGGTCGCAGCTCGAAAAAGAGAAGAAGGAGTATATGTTCCTTATGGCTGAGTTTGACAATTTCCGCAAACGTACGCTCAGAGAGAAATCGGAACTGATAAAGAATGCTGCAGAGTCCGCGTTCAAGGGGCTGTTGCCGATTGTCGACGATTTCGAGCGGGCGCTTAAGGCTACCGAAGGCGTCAGCGATGCTGGAGCTGTCCGCGAAGGAATGGAACTCATATATAAGAAACTTAAGAAATACATGGAGCAGAACGGTGTCAGGGAGATGGATCCGGAGGATCGCGACTTCGACGCCGACCGCCATGAAGCAATATCCGCCGTGCCGGTTCCTGATGAGTCCCTGAAAGGAAAGATCCTCGACACGGTGGAGAAGGGCTATACAATCAATGATAAAGTGCTTCGCCATGCGAGAGTGGTTGTAGGCCAGTAATTCACACCGACTATGGCAGAAAAACGAGATTACTATGAGGTGCTTGGTGTCGCCAGAAACGCCACTCCCGATGAAATAAAGAAGGCCTATCGCAAGAAGGC
>DERZ01000036.1 GCA_002361155.1 Porphyromonadaceae bacterium UBA3327
ATTAAGAAGCAGTCTGCTTTTAATAACTCTGATTAAAAGCAGACTGCTTCTTAATGTTTTGACAAGTAATATTTCGCTGAGCGCCACAGATGCTCGAATCTCTTGATGATGCGGCGGTTGAGCGGGCGTTTGCGCCATGAACCTACCACTCGGTGTTCTCCAAAACAATCTGCATACCTGGGATAGCAAAAATGCCGTACATTTCTGAACGGCATCATAATGGAATATAGGAAAACAAGAAAATGGCAGTGAGGAAAAAGGAATGGCTATGCAATCCCGGAACAGGATAATGTCCGGCATCTGTTCAAGCCGGAGGGCAACGGAGGCGCAGGGCAAATGACGGTCTTTATCCCCGTGGATTGAATTACCTGCTGGGACATGGATATTCGATGTCCGGCATCGCAGTGTATTTCGGAATTAGTGCAGAGTTAGTCATCTGAAATTATTAAGTATCAAAAATTAAGTATCAAAAATTAAGAATACTTTTGTGCGTAAAATTACGAATTGAAGTTACGGCTACTTCATAGTAACGCCGATTATGGGGGCGAGACGGTGTACTTATTCTTCCCGTCGAAAAAGGATGATTTCATCAACCAGTCTGACCTGTCATCGGCATGGAGCTACATCAGGGACTGTGGCTATGCTTTTTCAAGTTATTAAAAAAACACGCGTAAAAAATGCATTTTATTTTTGGATTACGTTTTTTTTTGTTAATTTTGAGGCGAAATGTCTGGTCTATGGCGCAATGTTGCAGCCGTTGCCATGTCACTGAGATGAAATGCGCTAGACGCTCTTTTATGACTTTATTAATAATCGGATGAGTCTTTTTAATAACTTTAATATATCACAGATGAAAAAATTCTTTTCTTCAATTGTGGCCGTGGCGATGGCGGCAGTGTCGTTGCCGGCCATGGCGGCTGTGGATGTCACCCTTGTCAGTCCTGCAGAGGGAGACGTGACCAACGACGGCAATTTTCCCACCATAGTGCTTGATGCGGGAGATGCAGTGGAGCAGGTTACCGATCTTGAAATGGTGCCGGAATCCGGCGAGAGCGTACAGTGTCAGATTCAGTTCAGCTGGGATTCTTTCAAATACGAGATCGATTGTACGGGCGTGACCAAGTCCGGCAAGTGGACATTGAAAGTGCCTGCCGATGCTTTTGTGCTGGAGGATGGCAGCACGAATGAGGCTGTGGAATTTTCGTGGAACTACACCAATCCTGTCGAAGGCCAGGTGCTTCCATTTGACTTCACAGCCTATGCCAGGGTGAATGTCGGCGACAAGAGCGTGAAGGCCGCTCCCGGCGAGGCTTTCGAGAGTTCCGAGGCTTTTCCCAACGTAAACATCGCTCCCGAGGCGTACGGCGCAAAGGTTTCCACCAAGGTGCTCCGCATAACCGGTGACAACGGATACGATTCCGAGGTGGATATCAACACCTCGTTCTATGAGAACCAGTGGGCTCAGGAGATTGTGTGTCTTGTAGAAGATCTGAACATCACTCAGTCAGGCACCTACACCATTCACATTCCCGAGGGATTCCTGACCAAGGGCACCAAGAAATCGGAAGCGAAGCAGCTTACCTGGACATACACCTACAAGCCGTCCCAGAGTGGTGGCGACGATAAGGAGCTTGTTGTCAGGAGTCTTACCATCGCTGGCACCGACCTTCTGACCACCCGCAAACTCGCATCCCTGACGCCCGGCGAAGAGCTTGCCGTCAACATCGACCCCATCGAGGAGGCCGAGATGGTGAGGGTGAACATAACCGACGATGCCGGAAATACCATCCGCAATATCGAGATTTACGGAGGTCCTACCAAGAGCGATGTGGTTGACCGCGCTACCGGTTACTACAAGACTTCGGTAGGTGGCTTCGATACCGAAAAATTCTTCGTCGGGTCAGAGTACACCGTTTCGGTTACCGCATACTCCTCGACCAATGTCGGCAATCCCGCAAACTCCGTATGGGGTCCCGTCGAGTATAAGTTTACGGGTACATCCGAGCCGTACGTGTTCAGCAACGTGACAGTCGTAGGAACCACACCCGAAGACGGGTTCGACGTAACTGACTCGTCCCAGCGCATCACCATCACCTACAGCGAGCCTGTAGAGAGCGTGAAATGCGAATATTCCAGCGGCGGACAGATGGCCGTAACCGGTACATTCGAGACTATCCCCAACGCCGACAAGACCATCTGGACTGTGATCCCCGGCAAGACTTTCTGGGAATCTTCAGACACAGCGTGGATGTTCATGTTCTATGCAAAGGATGCGGAAGGCCGAGTTGTTGAAGGCAATACCGGAAAAGAGGAGGGCAGCTACTACCGGGCTACGTTCTCCTGCTATCTGGCGTGGCCCGAACCTGATATCAAGCCCGCAGCCGGATTTGTGGAGGAGCTTTACGAGTTCACCGCAACCTATCCTACCGGAGTAAATATCTCCTGGAACTCCGTTCCTTATCTTACTGATGCGGAGGGAAATGAGGTATGCAAATTAGACATGGACCTGTCGGCGTTCAAATATTTTGACGCTAATGGTGATCCGCTTCCCGAAAAACCGGAGGATGTCAAAGCAGTCAAGATGATATTCCATCTGACCGAGCACGTCACTACTCCCGGCGAGTACACCATGGTATTCCCCCGCTCATGTTTCTCTTTAGGTACAGAATTCGAGGACGAGCAGAACCGCGCGATGTATATAGAGTACAAGATTGTCGAGATGCCTGTGGTCAACGTTGAACTTGAGAACTTCGGAAAGGCAAGCTACAAGGTTCCCCAGGGTTCTTCGACGACCATCACCCTGACTCCATCGAAAGACTGGAAGGTGGCCACTGTTTCGCTCAACGGCAAGGATGTTACAGCCGATGTCAAGGATGGCGTCTATACGCTTAAGGAAGTGACGGCTGAGTCCGATATCATCGCCACTTTCAAATATGCGGAGGAAGTCGCGCTCATCGAGACCACCGGCATCGTGGAAATGGGCGAGAGAAGTCTAACCGTCACCAGCAACGGGGAAAACATCGCCATCAGCGGAGTTGCCGAGGGTGACAATGTGGCAGTCTACACCATGAACGGTATGGTTATCGGTCAGGTTGCCGTGTCGGCAGGCAAGGACGAGATCAGAATTTCCGCTCCTGCTGGCCAGATTTATCTGGTGAAGGTGAACGACACCGCCTTCAAGGTACGGCACTGATCCGAATGATCATGCGTACATGACTGTTCGGGAATGAAGAGTTTTTGAATTTTTAAGAGGGGGGACACCGGCCGGTGTCCCCCTCTTTTTTTACCTGCTTTTGGATATGGCGGATAAGCGTTCACCGGAGTAAGCATGCGGAGATTGGTTATGTCGGAAAAAAGTTGTAAATTTGCGATATGATTTTTTTAACCAAATATCAGTGTCATGGTGGATATTGATGCACTGAAAGCCAAGGTGCTCGATGGAGGAACTCTCTCTGAACAGGAGGCTTACAGCCTTTGTGAGACAGAGTTGTCGCAACGTGCGGATCTCTGGGAAGCGGCGGCGGAGATCACGCGTCGCTTCTGTAAGCCGGAGTTTGATTCATGCTCCATAATAAATGCCCGTTCGGGACGCTGTCCGGAGGATTGCAAGTGGTGTGCGCAATCGGCGCATTACAAGACTTCAGCCGATGTCTACGGGCTGGTGTCGCGTGAGGCGTGTCTGGAGGCGGCGGAGCAGAACCGCATCCATGGTGTGCGCCGTTTTTCGCTTGTGACGAGCGGACGCGCCCTTACAGGCCGCGAGTTGACAAGGGCTTGCGACTATTACCGCGAAATGAACGGGCGCGGCGGTATCGAGCTGTGCGCCTCGATGGGGCTGCTGGGTGCCGATGAGCTGCAGATCCTCTACGATGCAGGGGTCCGGCGCTATCACTGCAATCTGGAGACCGCTCCTTCGCATTTCGCCACTCTTTGTTCCACCCATACCATCGAAGACAAGATCCGCACCATCGAGGCTGCGAGGAAAATCGGATTCGAAATCTGCTCTGGAGGAATCGTAGGTATGGGGGAGACCTCCCGGCAGCGAGTGGAATTTGCCCTGACTCTGCGCCGGATTGCTCCTGAATCCATTCCGATAAATATTCTCAACCCGATACCTGGAACTCCGCTTGAGAACAGCAGTCCGCTGAGTCCCGAGGAGGTGCTCGATACGGTGGCATTTTTCCGATTTATCCATCCGCGCACCATTCTGCGCTTTGCCGGCGGCCGGATATCCCTGTCGCGCGAGATGCAGATAAAGGCCATGAAGATAGGCGTGAACGGGGCCATCGTGGGCGATCTGCTCACCACAATCGGCTCGAATGTGCGTCAGGACAAGGAGCTTGCCGCCGAAGTAGGATACAGCTTCTGACCGGGATCGCCATCCTTGGAATCCAATGTAAAACCTGTGAAAAAAATATAAACAGATGTCTTTAAAATGTGGAATAGTGGGACTGCCCAACGTGGGTAAGTCGACCCTGTTCAATTGCCTGAGCAACGCGAAGGCTCAGAGTGCCAATTTCCCTTTCTGTACGATAGAGCCCAATGTGGGCGTGATATCGGTTCCCGACGACCGTCTGACGCGGCTCGTGGATATGTGCGCCCCCAAGTCGGTGGTGCCCGCCACGGTTGAGATCGTCGACATTGCAGGTCTGGTGAAAGGCGCATCGAAAGGTGAAGGTCTCGGAAACAAATTTCTTGCCAATATCAGGGAGACGGATGCCATACTGCATGTGCTCCGCTGTTTCGACGATGACAACATAACGCATGTCGATACGACCATCGACCCGGTGCGCGACATGGAGGTGATCAACTATGAACTGCAGATCAAGGATCTGGAGACAGTAGAGTCGCGCATGGCCAAGACGGAGAAGGCTGCGAAGGCCGGCGCCGACAAGACGGCGAAGATGCAGCTGGGAGTGCTGGCGGCATACAGGGAAGCGCTGGAGCAGGGACGTCCGGCGCGCAGTGTGCGGATAGAGGGAAAAGAGGAACAGAAGTTCGCCCGCGAGCTGTTCCTGCTCACCAACAAGCCGGTGCTGTATGTGTGCAATGTCGATGACAGTGCTGCCGTGGACGGCAACGCATACGTAGAGGCTGTCCGCGAGGCCATCCGCGACGAGGGGGCGCAACTGATGATTGTGGCTGCCAGGACCGAGAGCGAGATCGCCGAACTTGACACCTGGGAGGAGCGCCGGGAGTTTCTCGAGGCACTGGGACTCGAGGAGTCGGGCGTGAGCCGCCTGATACGCGCGGCATACGCGTTGCTCGATCTTCAGACGTATTTCACGGCGGGACCCGACGAGGTGCGGGCATGGACATTCCTTCGCGGCACGAAGGCTCCGCAGGCTGCCGGAATCATCCATACCGATTTCGAGAAGGGATTTATCCGCGCTGAGGTCATCAAATACGATGATTATGTGTCGCTCGGGTCGGAGTCAGCCGTGCGCGATGCCGGGAAACTGGGGGTGGAAGGAAAGGAGTATGTGGTGCAGGACGGCGACATC
>DERZ01000011.1:0-11016 GCA_002361155.1 Porphyromonadaceae bacterium UBA3327
ATTCAACAGACTTGTGAGCTTGATTATCTGAACGGACACGAATATCTGCTGAGTGAGGAAAACCGGCAGGTGGAGCTGCGATACTTGTATGAGGATGGAATTGCGTACTATGTACCGCTCTATGATTTCAATCTGAAACCCGGGCAATTCTGTCAGGTGTGGGAGGCTGACGAAGATTGTATATTTGAGTGGGATCCTTTCTACGAAATGGAAGTTAAGGCAGAAGGAAATATTACGGCATGTGGTAATGTCAGGCGCAAAATAGAGCTGGAAGATAAGCAGACTGATAAATCTGTGGTATGGGTCGAAGGCATCGGCGCTCCTGGCCGCTACGATATGCTGACCAGATTTTATATGGCAGAAGCGGATAACGGGATCTGTCTCCTTGGCTTCCGGGAATGTATCGACGAGGGAAAGACGATATTCACCATGGCCGACTTCGAAAAGCCGCTATCATCCATGGATGAGCTTCCTGCCGGAGACGAGGGTTGCCGAATCAAGGCTCCGACATACGATATGATGGGAAGGCGCGTGGCCTCGACGGTCCGCGGCGGAATATACATCCGCGACGGCAAGAAATTCGTAGGACAGTAAAATAATCGTAAATGCGTATGAAAAAGATTTCCATCATTACAATGTCTGTCGGACTGGCGTCGGCGCGTCGCACCCTCCGCATCGTGAAATAGGTTTAAATCGGAGAGACGATATACATCAGGTCAGATTTATGAGTGACGGGGTGACCTCGCCCATCCGGGCGCACACCCCGTCACTCCGACTTATTGTCTGCATTGCGTATAGTATTGATATTATGTAGTGCCGGGTCTCCTGTTATCCTCATATTTGTGTGAGGTGATGATGTGATTGATCAGATTTTTGTTATTTCCCGGATATTTGTTAATTTTGTCCCTGATTTGACAATATGGAGCAGAAAGTAAAAAGACAAGATGGGACAATGAGCAGGATTCTGCTGGATTTGCCGGAACTCGCCGAGATGAACCGTATCATTGCCGAGTGCCTTTCCACACCCAACCGGATGATGAACGACATCGTGACCCGTTATCTGAAGGTCAAAGGGAAGCAGATACGCCCCGTTCTCGTTATTCTGAGCGCGAAAATGTTCGGCAAAGTCTCCGATAAGGTGCTTTATGCCGGTGCCGCCCTCGAGATGCTTCATAACGCCACGCTGATCCATGACGACATCGTCGACGAGACTTCGCTGCGCCGCGGCGAACCTACCATAAACGCTTCTATGGGAAACCATATCGCGGTGCTTGTGGGTGACTTTTTCGTGTCAAACGCCCTCGCGGCCGGAATACGGACCGGCAACATCGATGTGGTCTCCGCTCTGTCCGCTCTCGGCTGCGAGCTCAGCCTCGGGGAGATTGACCAGATATGCAATGTCCGCGACCATCATTACGACGAGGAGAGCTATATCAGCATGATTCGCCAGAAGACCGCATCGCTCTTCATGACATGTGTGAGGATGGGGGCGCAAGTCGCCGGCGCATCCGCTCGGGAAGCGGAACCTGTCGTGAGGTTTGCAGAACTGCTCGGACTCTGTTTTCAGATCAAGGACGATATCTTCGACTATTATCCCAACCCGCAGATAGGTAAACCCACCGGCAACGACCTTCGCGAGGGGAAAGTGACGCTTCCGCTCATTCATGCGCTTGCCGTGGCGCCCGCCGAGGAATCACTCCGCATGAAAGCTCTTATAGAGAGCGGCGATCTAAATCAGGACAATATCCAGACTCTGATAGATTTCGCCAAATGCTACGGTGGTATCGATTATTCGTTCGAGCGCATGCGCTCCATGCAGCGGGAGGCGTATGCCGTGATCGACAGCTGCCCCGATTCGGAATCAAAGCGGGATTTCAAGGAAATTTTCGAATTCATTATCTCGCGTGACAAATGAGCGCGCGCACGTCTGTTCCGGCCGGCACACTTCTCCGCTGCATGGTGGAGGGCGTGGCCGAGGCAGGATGCGACGAGGCCGGGCGAGGTTGTCTATGCGGTCCGGTTTCCTGCGCCGCGGTGATTCTCCCTCCCGATTTCCGCATGCCGGAGCTGAATGACTCGAAGAAGCTGACTGCCTCCGTGCGTGCCCGGCTCCGTCCCGTGATAGAGGAACAAGCCCTGGCATGGGCCGTGGTGATGGTGGAGGCCGAAGAAATCGACAGAATCAATATCCTCAACGCATCCATAGCGGGAATGCAGCTCGCACTCGACCGTCTCGAAGTGCGTCCCGGACACATCATAGTCGACGGAAACAAGTTCAAGCCATATCTCGATCCGGTGCGAAACATCGACATACCGTACCATACCGTTGTAAAGGGAGACGGAAAATACATGGCGATAGCAGCTGCTTCGGTTCTTGCAAAGACCCACCGCGACGAACTTATGCGCGGGCTTGCCTCCGAATGCCCCGGATATGGCTGGGAAAGAAACATGGGATATCCCACCCGCGACCATTACGACGCGCTGCGCCGCCTCGGTCCCACAAGATACCATCGCCGCTCATTCCGTCTCGATAAATGAAAGCAATGAAAGCAAATATTGCGTTTGATTTCATTTTTTCAAACTAATTTGTTAACTTTGGAATCTGAAGAAATACAAACGAAAAAAATGAAATACAAACGAATATTGCTGAAACTGTCCGGCGAGTCGCTCGCCGGCGCCGCCGGGCATGGCGTGGATACGGAGCGTCTCAACTCATACGCGCGACAGATCAAGGAAATGGCCGATGCCGGTGTGGAAATCGGCATAGTGATCGGTGGCGGCAACATTTTCCGTGGCCTCTCGGGTGCGTCCAGAGGTTTTGACCGAGTCAAGGGTGACCAGATGGGGATGCTCGCGACAGTAATCAACTCATTGGCCCTCTGTTCGGCGCTCGAGGCGATAGGGCAGCCGGCCGACGTGCTTACCGCCATAGGGATGTTTCCCATCGGAGAGCAGTATTCGAAGTGGCGTGCTGTAAAGGCCCTCGAGGAGGGAAAAGTGGCTATAATCAGCTGCGGAACCGGCAATCCATACTTCACCACCGACACCGGGTCGGCTCTCCGCGCCATCGAGATAGAGGCCGACGTGATGCTGAAGGGCACGCGTGTGGACGGCGTGTATACAGCCGATCCCGAGAAGGACCCGGCCGCGACGAAATTCGACCGTATCAGTTACGACGAGGTGCTGTCGCGCGGACTGAAGGTGATGGACCTCACGGCTACGGCACTCTGCAAGGAGAACAATATGCCGATTTACGTCTTCAACATGGACGAGGAGGGAAACCTGTGCCGGATGCTCGAGGGTGACAATGTCGGAACGCTCGTGACGGTGAAATGACGGTATGGACCGATGAAAATTGAAAATTAATAAAACGATATAAAAAATGGAAGTAAAGGAATATCTGCAGAACGCCGAGGACTCCATGCAGCTCGCCATGGAGTATCTTGACGACACCCTTTCGCACATCAGGGCCGGAAAGGCTTCGGCCAGACTGCTCGACGGCATACGCGTGGATTACTACGGCACACAAAGTCCGGTCTCGAATGTGGCCAACGTATCGGTGCCCGATGCCCGCACCATCGCCATCACTCCCTGGGAGAAGTCGATGTTCAAAGAGATAGAGAAGGCCATCATCAATTCCGATCTCGGCATCACTCCCGAGAACAACGGTGAGGTTATCCGTATCTCAATCCCGCCTCTTACCGAGGAACGCCGCAAGCAGCTGGTGAAACAGAGCAAGGGAGAGGCTGAGAATGCGAAGGTTTCGGTCCGCAACGCCCGCCGCGAGGCCATCGAGGGACTGAAGAAAGAGATAAAGAACGGCCTGAGCGAGGACGTCGAGAAGGATGCCGAGAATGAGGTCCAGAAGCTTCACGACAAATACATGAAGAAGATAGATTCCATATTCGCCGACAAGGAGAAGGAGATTCTCACTGTCTGATACGGCGATATGCAGACCCCTACGGTATCTGTCATAGTGCCGGCATACAATGCCGGGAAATATCTCCCGGCCGCTATAGAGTCAGTGCTCGCGCAGACGTATGGCGGCTGGGAGCTTATACTTGTGGACGACGGTTCCACCGACTCGACTCCGGCCATCTGCGACAACGCCGCCCTTGCCGATTCCCGCATCCGGGTGGTACACAAGCGCAACGGCGGTCAGTCTTCGGCCAGAAACGCCGGTATCAGGGTTGCCGGAGGAGAATATCTGACCTTTCTTGATGCCGACGATATGCTTGCTCCCTCTTTTTTGGAGATTATGGTGGGTGTGGCGTGGAGGGAAAAGGAGGAGATAGTGGCCTCTCCCCTTCTCCATTCGGGGGATGAGCCGGACTTCGGGGGAATTGAGGATATGGAGATACAGCGGGAGGATTCCGTGGAGCTTGTCGAAAAGATTATGTATCAGACGGCTGCTGTGGAGTGCTCGGTCTGCGGAGAGCTGTATGACAGAAAACTGTGGGAGAATACCGGATTCAGGGAAGGGACGGGCTATGAGGATCTCGACGTTTTCTATCGGATAATGCTGCGTGTGGGGAGGGTGGCTGTGGTCCCGCAACCGCTTTACTGCTACCGGCAGCATCCCGACAGCTACATACACACCTTCAGCAGGAAGCGGGCCGATGTGCTTGATGTAACCGACCGTATGCTTGCATGGGTTGGGGAGAATTATCCCCAGCTTGTTCCCGCCGCGGAAGACCGCCGGATGAGCGCGCATTTCAACATACTCAGTCTGCTCTACAGGAACAGGGTGCGCGACAATGAACTCGAAGAACGATGCTGGCGCGTGATCCGGGAGCAGCGCGCCAAAAGTCTGCTTAACGGAAAGGTGCGGTTCAAGAACCGCCTCGGCGCGCTTGTCGCGCTTGTAGGCGGACGCCCGTTGGTCCGTCTTCTCTCAATCGTCAGTTAGATCTTGCCGAGTTCGGCGAGGACAAGATATGTGATGTAGGCGATGTAGCAGAGTATCATCACGCTTCCTTCCCATCGGGTGATGGTCCGCTGCTTGAAGAACCATCCGAACAGCCAGAAAAGGACTGATGCTCCGGCAAGTGTGACAAGGTCAGTCATGCCGATGCCGCCGAACGGCAGCGGGCGGACGGCAGCGGCGGCTCCGAGTACCATGAAGGCGTTGAACACACAGCTGCCTATCACATTGCCGACGGCTATACCCGTGTTCCCTTTCCGCGCCGCAGCCACGGAGGCCGCCAGATCAGGCAGCGATGTTCCCATAGCCACGATGGTAAGGCCGATGATGGCCTCGCCCACACCGAGACCACGAGCGATTCCAGACGCTCCTTTTACAAATATATCGCCCCCGATTACAAGGGCGGCAAGCCCTCCGAGAACCCATATCACTCCTTTCAGCAGCCCCATCTCCTTCTTCGTCGCCGGTGTCGCATCCGGAGCAGGATCCGCGCCGGGAACGGGATGACGGGCCTGCTGCAGTATATAATGCATGAAGATAAGGAAGAAGAGCAGAAGCAGAATGCCGTCCACCCTGCTCACCATAGCCGCGCCGGGCACTCCGAGGAGCGGTGCCATTCCTATGGCAAGAATCGCCGTCGAGGAGAGGACCACCATCGGGATCTCGTTGACCATTATGTCCCTGGTGATTCTGACGGGTCTGACCAGTGCGATTGCCCCGACTATCACAAGAATGTTGAAGATGTTGCTTCCCACTACGTTCCCGACGGCTATCCCGGTATTGCCCTGAATGGCGGAAGTGACGCTGATGGCCAGTTCCGGCGTGGATGTGCCGAACGCCACGATGGTCAGACCCACCACAAGGTCCGACACACCCCAGCGGCGTGCCAGAGCCGAGGCTCCGTCGGTAAGGATGTTGGCGCCTCCCATTATCAATGCGAGTCCCGCAATGAGTATGAATATATCCCAGAGCATGTTTGAGCGTGTATAATAATTTCAGAGGAGAGGCTTCCTACCGTCTTCGGAGTGCCTCTTCGAGGAATTCGGCGGCGTCGGCCACACAGTCCTCGCACTGGCGGAGCGGGCAGCCGGTGCCGATTCCCTTCAGTTCGCGGCATACGGTCGAACCGTTACGTTTCCGGAAGTTTTCCATAATATCCTTGATCAGTACGCGGGAACGTGCGCGGTCGCCGGTGGCGAGTCCCACCACGACAGCGGCTCCCGTGAGAGCGCCGCATGTTCCCTCCATGGTGGCCATGCCGGCCCCGAAGGCGTGGGTGGCGGCGAGAAGTGTCTCCTCGTCGAGTCCCGCAAGGTCGGAATATGTGCAGGCCACTGCCTGCGCGCAGTTGTGTTCTCCCGAGCGCTTGCGGGCCCGGGCTTCTTCGATTTTATTTTCCATATTACAAAATTAACAAATATAATGACTAACTTTGTGCCGGTAAACAAAATTTTTTTGTATGAGACAGCTTTTTCTCCTTTTTATCACACTATCCCTTGTAAGTAGCGGCATGCAATCGGCGGAGCAGGCTGATTCCATCGCCGAAGTTGTAGAAGTTCTGGTGGCGGATTCCGTCGCGGACAGCAGTGTTGTGCCGATTTCCGATGCCGTCGCAGGTCCGGACTCACCCTTTGCAAGTCAGCCGAGTATCAAACCGGCTGTGGATTACTACCGGTTCCGGTGGCCTCAGACAATCGCTCCCGGGGTGATGATAGCCGCCGGCAGCGTGGGTGTGAACTGTTTTATCGGATTCAAGGAGGGAATCAGGGCCGATTTTGCGAAGTTGCGCGGTGACCGTTATCTCCATTTCGACGACTATATCCAGTACGTTCCCGCAATAGGTTACCTTGGTGTCGGCTTTATTCCGGGAACGAAGAAGCGCGGGGATTTTGTCGACAGGCTGCTGTGCGGCGCCACTGCCTACATACTTATGGCCGCCACAACCAACGCTATAAAATATTCTGTAAGAGAGAAGCGTCCCGACTCGAACACGCGCAATTCCTTCCCGTCGGGACATACGGCCAACGCCTTCTGCGGTGCGGAGCTGATGCGCATCGAGTACGGCAACTGGGTGGGACTCGCCGGCTATGCCGTGGCGGTCACCACGGGAGTGATGCGGATGTACAACGAGCGTCACTGGTGGAACGACGTGATTGCCGGAGCCGGAATAGGCATACTCTGCGCACGTACCGCCTATTGACTGCTCCCTCTCGAGCGTAAGCTATTCAGACGCGACCGCCGGATATCGCGCGAGCATGAGCTTGAGTTTCGTGAGCACGAGCGTTCGAAGCTGGCAAAAAAGAAGGAGACCGCCTTTACAGCGGTCCCCTATTACGATGCTTCTGCAAGAGGTGCCGGCGTGGCCATCGCCGCCTTCTTTTAGAGCGGCACGGCCTTCGCCGAGGTCATTTGTTTAAATGAGTGAAGCGCCCTTCTCAATGGCCTGCTCGTTGAGCGGGATGAGTTTGTGGTGGCGCTCCGGGAGCGATTTCTTAAGACCTTTCACCACATTTTCCATGGGGAGCTTGTAGTCCATGGCCTTGAGCAGTGCGCCCATCACAACCATGTTGTAGGCCTTGGAGTTGCCCAGTTCGAGAGTGGCGTCCATCGCGTCGATGGGATAGATGCGGATGTCGTCGCGGGTGGGACGGTTGTGGATACCGTTGGTGTCGTAGATGAGCACGCCGCCCTTTTTCACCTTGGGAGCGAACTTGTCGAGACTCTGCTGGTTGAGGGCCACAACGATGTCATACTTGTCGAGCACCGGCGACGAAATCTTCTGGTCGCTCAGGATCACGGTCACGTTGGCTGTACCGCCGCGCTGTTCCGGTCCGTAGGAAGGCATCCAGGTGACTTCCTTGTCGTCCATCAGGCCCGAATATGCGAGGATCTTGCCCATCGAGAGCACGCCCTGTCCGCCGAATCCGGCTATGATAATCTCTTCTTTCATTTTTTTTCGTTTTTTTAAAAATTAAGATAGATTCCCTGACTCAGACGTTCTTGAGGTCGCCGAGAGGATATTTCTCAAACATGTTCTGTTCCATCCACTTGTTGGATGCGTCGGGAGAGAGCTTCCAGCCGGAGTTACAGGTGGCCACAACTTCAACAACCGATGTTCCCTTCTTGGCGAGAGCGTTCTCGAAAGCCTTCTTGATGGCGGCTTTTGTCTTGCGGACGTTTCCGGGGGTGTGGACGGACTGGCGGGTCACGTAGCATGTGCCGTCGAGTTCCTTCATCAGGTTGGTGATTTCGAGCGGGTGTCCGTTGAGGTCGACGCGGCGTCCGTAAGGAGTGGTGGCGGTCTTCTGGCCGATCAGGGTGGTCGGGGCCATCTGGCCTCCGGTCATGCCGTAGATGGCGTTGTTGACGAAGATCATCACGATGTTCTCTCCGCGGTTGGCGGCGTGGATTGATTCAGCGGTACCGATGGCCGACATGTCGCCGTCGCCCTGGTATGTGAACACCACGTTCTCGGGCCAGAGGCGCGATACGGCGGTGGCCACTGCGGGCGCGCGGCCGTGGGCGGCCTCGATCCAGTCCACATCGATATAGTTGTATGCGAATACGGCGCAGCCTACCGGCGAAACGCCTACGGTCTTCTCGGTGAGTCCCATCTCGGCAATCACCTCGGCGAGGAGCTTATGGATCACGCCGTGGCTGCAGCCGGGGCAGTAATGCATGTGCACTTCCTCCAGAAGCTCAGGTTTGCAGTAAACCTTGTTCTCTTCTTTGATAATATCTTCTATGTTCATTTTGAAGGAGTCGGTTAGAGGTGATTATAATTTTGCGATGATTTTTGATTTGAGGGCGTCTACCACTTCCTCGGGGCTGGGGATGATACCGCCAAGACGTCCGAAGTGCTCCACGGGGAGAGCGTCGTGCACCGCGAGGCGTACATCTTCAATCATCTGTCCGGCGTTGAGCTCGACAACGAGCACGCCTTTCTTGCCCTGCGCGGCCTTGTTGATTGCCTCTGTGGGGAAGGGCCAGAGAGTGATCGGGCGGAGGATTCCGACCTTGATTCCCTCTTCAGCCGCGATTTCGCGGGCCTTGTCGCTGATTCGTGCTATCGAGCCGAACGCCACGATCAGATAGTCGGCGTCTTCTGTGCCGATCTCTTCCCAGCGGGTCTCGTTGTTCTCGATCTCGTGGTAGCGGGCCTGAAGCTGCTCGTTGATCACCTCCATGCGGCTCGACTCGAGTTCGAGCGATGTGATCACGTTGCGCTTGCGGCCATCCTTGCGGCCGGATGCGGCCCAGGGGCACTGCTGGCGGATCTCGTCGTCGGTGCGGCGTGCGCGCTGTTCGGGAAGAACCACCTTCTCCATCATCTGTCCCACGATGCCGTCGGCCAGAATCATGCAGGGGTTGGTGTATTTGAACGCCAGGTCGAATCCGAGTCCCACGAAGTCAACCATCTCCTGCACTGTGGAGGGCGCGAGCACGATCAGACGATAGTCGCCGTGGCCACCTCCCTTGGTGGCCTGGAAATAGTCGGCCTGCGAGGGCTGGATGGTGCCGAGGCCGGGACCTCCGCGCATTACGTTGAGTATGAGCGCCGGCAGCGATGCTGCCGCGATATAGGAGATACCCTCCTGCTTGAGGCTGATGCCCGGTGACGATGACGATGTCATTACGGCCTTGCCTGTGGCGGCGCCGCCGTATACCATGTTGATGGCCGCGAGCTCCGATTCTGCCTGGAGTACAGTCATGCCGGTGGTCTCCCAGGGCATGAGCTCCTCAAGGGTCTCCAAAACTTCCGACTGAGGGGTGATGGGATAGCCGAAATAGCCGTCGCATCCGTAACGGATCGCGGCATGAGCTATCGCCTCGTTACCCTTCATGAGTCTTACTTCCTCTTTCATATCTTTGTGTTTTCTTGATTCGGTTAGAACTGGTTAGACGATTAATTATCGGTTTTTACGCGGTAAACCTCGATGCATGCGTCCGGACATACCCATGCGCACGAGCAGCAGCCCGTGCAGTTTTCGGGATTCGCCATGTATGCGTAGTGATAACCCCTGTCATTCACTTCGTTAGGTTGCAATGCGAGCGTGTGGGTCGGACAGGCCACTACACACAGATTGCAGCCTTTACATCTTGCGATGTTGACTGTAATTGCTCCTCTTACTTTTGCCATTGTTGAATTTGATTGATTATTTCTACAAAAATAGTGTTTTTTTTCAATTTAATCCGCAGTAGAGATGATGTTTTATAACACAAAAATCTGAACAATTATATGCTTCAAAACAGTTAATGAGCATATAATCAGACTGATGCGGTAAAAACAAATATATCCTGTTTTTAGGATACTCCATGCAGGTGCGGCCTGTGCGTCATTTCCCGTTGCGGCATTCCGTAAGTCGTTGCGTCAGAATGCGCATTCCTTCGGTGGCCGTGGCCTTTATCACCTCCACTCCCGGGATGCCGGAGGTGTCGGCGGGACGGGGGTCGATGTAATAGACCGGGACTCCCCTTCTTACGTAGTGTATCAGTCCGGCGGCGGGATATACAGCCAGAGAGGTTCCGATCACGACAAACACGTCGGCTTCGGCAACGAGCCCGGCCGCCTTCTCGATGTTGGGCACCGGCTCCTGGAAAAAGACTATGTGAGGCCGCATAGGGTCGCCGTTCTTTCCCCGTGTGGCCGGTGTGGTCTCGAGATGGTCTATGTCAAGCGGTTCGATATATCCCGGATCGAGGACTGACCTCATCTTCATCAGTTCTCCGTGCAGATGCAGCACATTGTGCGATCCTGCGCGCTCATGCAGGTCATCGACGTTCTGCGTTATCACATACACGTCGTAATCCTTCTCAAGTTCCGCCAGCGAGAGATGGGCGGCATTGGGCTTGGCCTTGAGCAGATCGCGCCGGCGCGCATTGTAGAATTCATGCACAAGTTCCGGATCGCGCCGGAAACCATCGGCGGAGGCAACCTGCATTACGGGATAGTTTTCCCAGAGTCCTCCCGCGTCGCGGAAGGTGGTGATTCCGCTTTCGGCGCTGATTCCCGCGCCAGTCGACACTACCAGTTTCGGTTTCATATAGCTTTATATAAAAATTTGATACAAATGTAGATAAAAATAGTGAGA
>DERZ01000011.1:11348-14655 GCA_002361155.1 Porphyromonadaceae bacterium UBA3327
TCTCACTATTTTTATCTACATTTGCAAAATCATCGCAGCGATTGATATGAATGAATTACGATTCCGGCTCCATACATTCAGAAAATTAAAATACATCTGTCGGACAAATTGATATGACTATATTATGGAAGTGATAAGCCTGCATGGAACAGAAGACCGGTTGTATGAGCTTGTGGCGCGTCTGGTGATGAATCCGGATATAATCCGCCAGAACAACAATTATCCGTTCAAGACGACCCCTCAGCATATATGGTATATATGTATGTGTGACGGTGAGGTCGTAGGGTTCATGCCGGTAAAGACCACTTCCGGCGGCATGTATATCGACAACTATTATATCAGAGATGACAGGCCTGAGGTACTGGACGCCCTTATAACCGATATCCTTTCCGCTTCAGACAAACCGGTGACGGCTCTCTGCCATAAAAGACACACAGATGTGTTCCGCCGGCATGAATTTATCTCATGCACAATATTCGCGCAGTACAACAGGATGCAGCATGTGGCGGAAAAAGGAGGAGGGAGTAGATGACACACAGGCTGAATGTATACGAGGCTGCGCAGGCACGCCTTAAACTGGTTTTTGAAAATTTCGATTATGTCTATGTTTCCTTTTCCGGAGGCAAAGACAGCGGCGTGCTGCTGAATTTGTGCGTGGAATATGTGCGCAGGAATTTTCCCGGCAGGAAATTAGGTGTGGTGCATCTGGATTACGAGGCGCAATATTCCCAGACCACCGAATATGTAGCCGCACGGCTGGCCGAGGACAGCGACATCCTTGAAGTGTATCATTGCTGTGTGCCTTTTAAAGTTACGACATGCACATCAATGTATCAGTCATATTGGCGCCCGTGGGAAGAATCCAGGAAAGAGCTATGGGTAAGGAATATGCCTGAGAATTGCTATACGGCAGACGATTTCGATTTTTTCAGCGACGGGTTGTGGGACTATGATTTTCATCGGTTTTTCGCGCAATGGCTCCGGCAAAGGAAACAGACCGGCCGGGTATGCTGCCTTGTGGGCATACGCACGCAGGAAAGCTATAACCGGTGGCGCACCATACACAGCAGCAGGAACTACCGTCATTTCGGTTCGGCGAAGTGGATTCACATGATGGGTGGAAACGTGTACAATGCATATCCCATCTATGATTGGAAAACCTCCGACATCTGGATAGCCAACGGTAAGTTCAGATGGGGGTACAACCGGCTTTACGATCTCTATTATCAGGCTGGTATCCCTCTGGGGCGTCAGCGCGTGGCGAGTCCGTTCATCTCACAGGCCCTGTCAACGCTCTCGATATATAAGGCAGTCGATCCGGATACATGGGGCAAGATGGTAAGCCGTGTCAACGGGGTGAACTTTGCAGGTCTTTACGGAAGTTCTTTTGCTATGGGATGGAAGTCAATCAAGTGTCCCGCAGGATTTTCATGGAAACAATACATGGAATTTCTCCTTGGTACCCTTCCTGAGGAAACTGCCCTGAATTACCGTGAAAAGCTCCGCGTAAGCATACGTTTCTGGAGAGAACGCGGAGGATGCCTTTCCGAAGAAACAATAGCCAGGCTCCGGGACAGGAACATATCGTTTACTGTAGGCGGTATGTCGGCATACCGTACGGACAAACGGCCTGTCAGGATGGAATATCTTGATGACATAGACATTCCCGAATTCAAAGAGATACCGACATATAAACGTATGTGTATCTGTATACTGAAAAATGACCATGCCTGCAAATACATGGGATTCGCACTTACGAAAAAGGAGAGACTGCTGAAAGAAAGCGTAATGAGAAAATATAGGTTGCTGAATCATGACAAGATATAAGAGTCCCGTATACGACGTGATCGCCGTTCCTTTGGATAAGGTCGTGGCAAACAGTTATAATCCCAATGTGGTGGCACCTCCTGAAATGAAGCTGCTGGAAATATCTATATGGGAAGACGGATACACTATGCCGTGTGTATGTTACTATATGAAAGACACGGATCAATACGAACTTGTGGATGGGTTCCACCGTTATATGGTCATGAAAACATCCCGGCGGATATATGAGCGGGAAGGCGGCCTGTTGCCGGTGACTGTGATCGACAGGGATCTGTCACACAGGATGACTTCTACCATAAGACATAACCGTGCGAGAGGAATGCACAACGTTGAACTTATGAGCCATATTGTTGCCGAACTGACGCGTTCCGGGATGTCTGATGCATGGATCATGCGGAATATAGGTATGGACAAGGATGAGCTTTTGCGTCTGAAACAGATATCCGGACTCGCCGAATTGTTTGCCGATAAGGATTTCGGCATGTCGGAAGAATGGGAAGAAGGCGATTGAGACTGCCTCCCGGTCAGCGTCTGCATGATGTCGTTGCCATTCTCGTCCAAAAAAATAGGACAGTTATGAAGAAAGTAATAATCATGGGAGCCTCGTCGGGGATCGGTCTGCATTGCGCTGAGGCTCTGGCAAGCCGAGGCGTGAAAGTTGGAGTGGCCGCGCGCCACACGGCTCCTCTCGAGGCTCTGAAGGAGAGGTATCCCGATTTTGTGGAGTATATGAGCATCGATGTCACCAAGACCGATGCCGTGCGGCGTCTCGAGGATCTGATAAGTCTCACGGGCGGCATGGACATATATTTCCATGTCTCCGGTATCGGTTATGAGAATCCTGAACTTGATCCGGAAATGGAGACCGCGATATTCGAGACAAATACGGTGGGCTTCGTGCGTTGCATCTCCGGGGCCTGGCGCTGGATGCGCCGCAACGGGGTCCGGGGGCAGATTGCCGCGGTCACGTCGGTGGCGGGCACCAACGGTATCGCAAAGCTGTCGGCGTATTCCGCGTCGAAGAGTGCCTGTCAGAAGTGGCTTGTGGCGCTTGAGCAGCTGTCGCGAAACACGGGAGCAGGCATACGCTTCACCGACATCCGGCCCGGCTGGACAGACACCCCCTTGCTCAGGCCCGGTGACAGATACCCGCTGGAGATGACCCTTGACTATGCCGTGCCGAGGATTATCGAGGCGATTGTGCGTAAGAGGCGTGTCGCCGTTATCGACTGGAGATGGAATATAGTTGTGGGACTCTGGAGGATGATTCCCGACTGCCTGTATGTCAGGATGAACCTGCCGGTGTCGCTTCCTAAGCACTGATGCCGGCTGCAGACGGATGAGACAATTAAGAGAAAGAAATGAAAAAGGCGACTTTCGCAGTCGCCTTTTTCATTTCTTATCGCTGGAATCAGCCGTTGACTTTCGCCATGTGTGCGATGAGGTCGAGCACCTTGTTGGAGTAGCCGATCTCGTTGTC
>DERZ01000038.1 GCA_002361155.1 Porphyromonadaceae bacterium UBA3327
CAAGTAATCGAGATCACTACCGAATTAAAAACCACCGGACATCTTTGAGATGTCCGGTGGTTTTTTTCTATATACGAAGAGGCACAAAAAAGCATCGCGGCCGAAGCCGCGATGCCAGTTTGTAGAACTTCAAGCTCTATTGATTATTTTGCAATCTGCTTGTAGCTGCTGTTTCCTTTCTTGACGATTGTCACCTCGCCCTTGACGGGAGCGGCAACCTCTACACCCTGGAGGTTGAAGAAGCGTGCGGGAGCGTCAACGCTGTCGTCTACGATACCTTCAACACCTGAGAGTTCGGGAAGCTGGATGAGAGATACCATCTCTACGGGATCCTGAGTATCACGGTCAATCCAAGTTCCAGGGCTGAACATATCCATGCTTGTGCCGAAGCAGCAGTCATAAATAGTTACGAGGTTTGAGTCATCCATGACGGGAAGTTCATCCTCTATCTCGAAATCAATATACTCCTCGATGAGCTCCTCTTTTGTGTACTTGCCTACATATACCTTGTTGGCACAAATGTTAGACATGAATGCGTCGCCAAGACCCATCTGGCTCCAGTTGGTAAAACCACTGTATACAAGAGGCTGTACGAGTACACACTTTGGATCGCTTACATCAAGAAGAATGTATCCGTCGCGAGTCTTGTTTTCGTTGAACTGCTGAGCCTCTGCGGGAAGACCCTTGTAAGGATTCACAAGAAGAACATGTCCGGGATTCTTCACACTCTCCATGACATCAACAGGCCATGCAGGAACGGCCTGATCTGTAAGACCGGTGCAAACCCATCCATCCTGGAACTGGGCTTTTCCCGAAGCGGGTTTCCAGTCTGCGGCGTTGTATTCGAATACACCTGTCAGGCCTGTGCCAAGAGTCTCGCACAATGCGGGAATCGTCTGCATATTGCTTGCTGTAAGGAAACTGTATGCTCTTTTGGTCGTCCAGTTGCTCTTTGTGGTGATACACATCATCACGTTCAGGCCGGAACCGCTCGTAGTGAACAACGGACCGAGGAACTCTCTGTCATTTGAACTCGGCTTCTCACCGAAACGGATATTGATTCCTTCAGCATTGTATTCCAGGCTGATGCTGGGATACTCTTTCTCTTTGTTGTCCATAAACCGAAGAACCAGCTCTTCTCCCTGGAACTGCACGCCCATGTCCTGCGAGGGAATAGTGATCGTACCTGTGGCGGCATCGTATGTGGCTTTGATCCTCTCAATGCCAATAAGCCAGCCGCGAAGAACGAGGTCATTGCCGTTCGCGGACTCAACGTATGTTCCGGCAGTTTCCCATCCGCCATTCTGGATGTTGTTGTAGCCGTTGGTGCCGAAAGACTGGCCCACGAGATCCTGAGCGGACGGAGCCTTGGCCGGAGCCTTCATCATATCGCCCACAGCAGCACACTGTGCAATTGCCATTTCTCCTGCCTCATACACCTCTGCAGTCCTTGCGGTCTGGAAGGAAGCTGCCGATGCGGAAACGCCCATCGTCATAGCCAATGCGGCAGCCAAGTAGATTTTTTTCATGATTGCTTAAATTTAAATTAGAGTTTGATTGTATTCCAACTTCAAGTTATGTAAACCATAACTTCTTTTTGAGTCTATCGAAAAAATTTCCGGATGTCTATTGCGGATATCACGCCAGAAAACAATGCTCCCGACGAATGATGCAAAATTATATTAATTTTTTCATATTACAAAATATTTGACAATTTTTTTCCTAAAGCACAATATAACATTTGCACCATAGTCCATATCGCTGACAATATCAAAATCCCGGGGGTGGCAATAATAAATTAAAGAATCCGGAATCGCTGAGGACTCCGGATTCCATAATTATTTATCAGAACATAATTTTTTCGGCTTTGCCGCCTGTGACTTTGATGAGCATCTGACCCTGGCGGGGTTCGTCAACTTCCACTCCCTGCATATCGTAATACCGGGCCGGAGTTTCGTCCGCTGTGACTCCTTCCACGCCTGCTCCGTCTTCGAAAGTAAAATATACTTTCCCGAGTTTCACCTGAATCGCACTCTTCATGTACATGGCGTTTGCGACGTAAAGGGCATCTGTGTCGATTCCAGACAAATCAAGATCTGCATGGACTGTAGCCTCATTTCCCTCACCTTCGAACTGACGCTCCATAAATGCGCCGGGGCGGTACTCCTCTTCCTGACCGGTAACGGGATTATATTTGTTGATATTGATGATTATCTGGCTGTCGAAATATCCTTTGGACACAAGATATGTCACATCAAAAGGCACTCTGTTTGTAGAATCGAGTCTGTACGTGTCCTCGAACGTCTTGTCTCCTGCGGTATAAGCCTCCTTATCGACACCGGGCATGTCAATCGCAACAAGCTTCACAGTAACCAGAGACGGAATCTTCTCCGCCTTGACAGTTCCGAATTTCCCGATCAGCTGCTGAGTTTCCCGATCCATGAGTCCCAGCGTGTATTCAGCACCATCTGCAAGCAACTCCTGCTGCGCAAAGAATTTTACAGGATATTCGGCATTGACCGTCTCTCCGGCACCGACACACACAAGGAAAGGATCGGAAGCCAGCATTGTGGTGTTGCCTTTCATAAGCACCGGCTGCAGACACTGTGTCAGCTCAAGATCCGTGTCATTGATAATATTCATCTCGATGGGTACAGTTCTCGACTGACTGGATGTAGACCAATAGAGCGATCCGGGGATCTCTACATTCTCATATTTGAGAAGCGCCGGAGTTGCGTCCTTCACGCTGAAGCTGCCGCCCTTTACGGTCAGCCACCCGTAGTTGGGCACGCCGTAGAATGTCTCAGCAGGAATAAACGGGGCACCTTCGGCCTCCATCTCCCGGCCGGCAAGAATCACCTTGTACTCTCCGTCGGCAAGATCCGCGGGGAGTGTCACATTGGGTCTCACATTTGTGGTAGGATAGTATGTTCCGATATTTACGAAGTCAGCACTGCCGTAATTACCCAATTTCCCGGTCAGCACAATGTCCTCGCCGCTGCCGTCGGCCCGGCGCAGGATAGCTCCCGGCTGAATGGAGGCGATCTTATAATCTGAACATGCTATACCACAGGGATCGCAGTCCTTGGAACCGAGATACAGTACGTTCTTTTCCAAAGAGAGTGTTGTGGAGCCATATTGAAAAAATGTCAGATACCTGGGTTCCTGGGGCTTGCCTGTAGGCTTCTGGATTCCGAATACGGCATCCTGGCTGTAATTGAAACCTCCGAGCGCGCCTCCGGCACCCTGAACCTCAGGATTCAGCAGGTCAAGCGCGTAATAACCGTCGCTGATTCCGCCCCATCCCCAATTGATGTGGAAGTATCCTTTTCCATCATATCCGTCACACACAAAGGAATGTCCGCCGTCAATCGAGGAACCGTTGTAGATGATGGGACCTATGTTTCTGATATTGTCATACACCATCTTGATCCACTCCGATGACGAGAAGCGTCCTCTTTCCAGATACACCAGGCCGGGATCATATCCGAAATTGTCCTTCAGCGCATCTACAATCTTGTAGCTCAACGCGCCGGACATCAAGGAACCGTAATTCATCTGCACGGAATATCCGCAGGCCTTCATCAGCTGTGCCACAGCGTCGGCATTCTCCTGCGGAGAAGTCGCGGTGTAGGAATCAAGCATGAGACTCCAGTCATATTTTACGTTCTCAAAATTCATCTTGATAGTCTTACCGCCGTCTTGCCAGAGATATGACGCAATTCCGGTCATTTTGGCAGGGTACTGGAAATAATTCACGACCTGAGCCATAGATGTGGCCACACAGCCGGTCGGACACGGTACTCCGTCAAGCTTCGGAGCCTTGTTGTTATACGGAGCGTCCTGATTCCATTTGGTAGAACACAGTGGAGCTACGGGAGCCCAGCCTTCAGGTGCATACACCGGAGAATCGGAGGATTTCGCGCCATGCATCGAGGCATATTCGATCTGTCTGCCATATTCTTCGAGCCACCATTTCATTGCCGGCGGCATCGAGGCGGCATCGAACTTGCCGCTGTCGGAATATCCGAGCACGGGAACAGCACAGTCATCTGCAGAGAGTATTGTAAAACCGACGCCATCCGCCGGAGTGAACACATACGCCGCCGCCATTCCGCGCGCGTCGCGAGCGGTATATGAAAGCACTGGAGTGGACTTCATCATTGAGCGCACTTTGGCAGGACCGCCGCCGGCGATGCGCCCGAGAGCCTGCTCAGGACTGACCGGCGCGGCAACCGCGCTGAGACCCAACATGCAGGCCGCTCCGATCATTGTGATTTTTGACTTCATTTTCAACTAATTATTTACAGATTATGTGTAAGTAGTACTATTATCTTCAACTGTTATTGCACTGGAACTGCAAATTAAGTTATTTTAAATGAAACATGCAAGCCATAAGGCCATGTTTTTCAACATTCGTTAATTTCAGTCCGTTAAATCTTGTTAATATTTATTCAGCAAGCCTACAATACGAAAGACATCCGCCACGATCAGGTTCGGACTTAACAAAGATAGACAGGGGGGACGTTGTTGACAACGTCCCCCTCTGTCTGTTTATGGAAAATATATTATCCTTATGTCTCGTTCAGTCCGTCACTGGGCATCCTTATCATTACGGCCCGGCAACAAGCTTACGTCGAGTGCGGAATTGTACTGAAGCTCAGAGTTCGGGATGGACATTACCCAGCCTGCGTTATCCGTAGGAAGTTTCTTGGCCATTTTCTGCCCTTCTCCCAGCAACGCCTTAGCCCAGTTTCCGGAAGCGGGGTTGCCGTCCTCCCAGGCGCGGCGCTCCATGGGGAGATTCCAGCGCTTGAGATCGAACCACGCATGTCCCTCACCCCAGAGCTCGATACGACGGGCGATTCGAATCTCATCGATCAGAGCCTGACCGGTGGATGTGCATGAATAACCGGGAACGCGCAACTTCTGCACTTCTTCGAGAGCCTTCCTGGCACGGGTCTCACCGCCCGGCTGCATGGCCGCTGCCTCAGCCTCTGTCAGTGCCATCTCGGCTGCACGCATCCAGGGGAACGCCATGTTGCCATAAGGCTTGTTCGCCCAGAACTTGAACTGCGCACCAAACTGTACTGCCGCCAGCTCAGCGTATGTACCTTTCTTGACAAGGAGATCACGCTTTGTGTTTTTGGGCGATGATTTAAGTTTAACATAGCTCATTTCCCTTGAGTCATCGGTAAACGCCGCAAGATTACCCTTAAAATGATCTTCCATGTACTTCATGCAGACGAAAGTTGCAACGTTATACATTCCGCGGGCAACGGGATCACCCTTCACGTAGATATCAGTCATCGCAAGATTCAGAGCCTTTGTCTCACCAACCATGGACGCATCCCAGAAATCGGCTTCCGTTATGCCTCCCTTGTTCTGGGACTTCTTAACCCATGCCAATTTGTCGGGCATCAGATAAAGATTTCTGCGGATGTCATTCTGATCCATCTTGTTGTACAGATCTATATCCATTGCACCGCCGTTGCACGCATTGAAGTTGAAAATATATGCGCCGTTGCAAGCCTGCCAAGCACCCCACGACCAATAATATGTGGTGTCGTACAGAGGATACTGATGCCAGATGAAGCCGCTGCAGTCGTTGCAGAAACCACTCATGTATTCATCATTGCTCATGATGGTGTAGCCTTTCCTGGCGGCAGCTGCCATATCCTCGGCAACCTTCCAGTCATGGCGCAGCATTGCTACACGGGCGTAGACACCGCGGGCAACATCAATGTTGACCGACCATTTGTTGGCACGCTCCGCACCCGATTCTTCAAACAGTAAAATTGCCTCATCCAGGTCCGAGTACATCTTTTTGTACACATCAATTCCCTTGCAGAAATTAACCTCATCGGGAGTATCCTCGAGACGGAGAACAATGCAGTAGTTCTCTCCGTTATTGCTGTCTTCCCAACGCTGTGCAAAAAGCTGCATCAGCTTGAAGTAGGAATAGGCACGCAGTGTCAGGGCGCTTCCCTTCACGAACTTGAGGCGGTTGACATCCGTCTCGCTGAGTCCATCGGTCTCCTCGAGGTTCATTCCGCCGATAATGTTGTTGGCAGCCCCGATGAGTCCGTAGTAATATCTCCAGGGTATCGAGCTTACAAGCGCGTTTGAGTTACCAAGCGCCCAATCCCAGTTGTAGTTGGCATTGCCGGACCAGAGACCGTTGATATAGTCCTGTCCGAGCACCTCGCCGTACGCCATCGCGCAGAATGCCTCGCCGTTGTTGTTCTGCTGGAAATCAGCGGCGCCATACTGCATGCACATCATATTGATCGCTCCCTCAAGAGCCTGCTCGGCACCGACTACAGAACTCATCAGCTGTTCCTTCGACACATCAGTCACCGGAGGGACATCGAGATAGTCTTCAGAGCAGGACACCATCGTGCCAGCGAGAGCGACTGCCGCGAGTCCTTTGAAAATTATATTCTTTTTCATGATTGTCATTATTTTACGTTATTCTCCAATTTAGAATTTCACCGCAAGCTGGAATGTATAGGTACGTGCGGGTACATAATATGCTCCCTGGCCTCCGGAGAAACTGTATGTCGGGTTCAGACCCTTTCTGGCTGCTACGATAAATACATTGTCCATAGAGAAGCCGATGTTGATTCCCTGAAGTTTCATGGCCTCCATCCACTTCGACGGAAGGTCGTAGGACAGGTTGATGTTTTTCAGGGTGAGATAGCTTCCGCTTACGAGCCATCTCGAGCTATCGGAACCGTTATACATAGTGTATGTCTTGTTGTTCTGAGGAATTCCGTTGGGGTCGATACGATTCGGAGAATCCGCGGTCATACCTTCCGGCATTTCCTTCCAGGAGTTGAGCATGTCCACATGCACTGCCGATACCGAACCGGCCGACATAAGGCTCTGATAGTTCGAGTCCATGATTTTTCCGCCGAGGCTGTATGTGAAGAGGGCTCCGAAATTGATGCCTTTCCAGTGGAGACCGGTGCTGAAGCTACCGAATACCGTAGGAAGCGCCGTACCCTTGAGAATACGTCCGGCATGGGCGGAATTATAAGAATAAGGCACTCCGTCGATTTCCACGTATGTTCCCTCGTTCTGGGCATCCTGTACAGCCTTGTTCCATTTGGTATCGTCCGGAATCATCTTGTTTCCGTTTTTCGGATCATACGACATGAAATCGGGGCTGTCGCGATGCATCCGGAAGAGCGAACGACCGTTGATCTGGTCTACGCCGGCATAATCATATACGTAATGCTCATAGATGCTTCGGCCCTGGAAACGCGATGCATTGGGAAGATCCTTTCCGTCGGGGAGGCGGACAATCTCGTTCTTCATGAAAGTGAAGTCGATGTTGAAGTCCCATGTGAATTCACGGTTGCGGATGATGTCCACGCCGAAGTTGAGCTCCCATCCGGAGTTGCTCATCGTACCGATGTTGCGGATGATGTAAGAGTTGATGCCGAAACCGGTGGATCCGGGGATAAGACCGGTGGATCCGGCAAGTGCATATTTGTAGATAAGGTCGCTGTTGTACTTATTGAAGTATCCGACGCTGAAATTGAATCTGTCGTTGAAGAGAGAACCTTCGAGAGCGACATCCACCGAACCGGTAGCCTCCCAGCGGAGATCGGGGTTAGCGAGCGTCACAGCCACGAATCCCTTCGACCAGGGCGCGTAAAGGTCGGTATAATTGATATAGTTTGCAGCGAGGTCGTTACCTACAGTACCGTAAGATGCGCGGAGTTTGAGGAAGTTGATCCAATTGGCATTCTGAAGGAATTTCTCCTTCGACAGGATCCAGCTTCCGCCGACGCTCCAGAATGTACCCCAGCGCTTGTCCTTTGCAAAGCGTGAGCTTCCGTCGCGGGAAAGCGAAGCCTCAAGGAAGTATTTCTGGTCGTAATTGTAACGGGCGCGGGCAAGATATGTTTCGGAAGCGATATCAAGAATACCCTGTGAAAGTCTTGAGGGATTGTCTGCGTCATTCTTGAAATTGGAAAGAGCATAAATGTCGGGAAGCAACTGGCCGGTCACTGTCACGTAGGACTGGTCGATACCTGTCTTATAATTCTGGTGGCTCAGGAACGCATCCACATGATTGAGACCGTATTCATGACTCCATGTGAGTTCCTGGCGGAATGTATAGGTATAGCTGTCGGCTGTGGACTGTTCGAGTGAGCCAAGTCCCTTCTGCGATCCAACAATATTATTGGAGTAAGTCATTGACTTACCGATATTGCGATACAGGTTACCACGTACAGACAGTTCAAAGCCGTAAGGGATCACCGCGGTCGCGTATGCGGATCCGTCAATGGCAACACGGCTAAGATTGTTTTTGTTCAGGCGCATCTGCCATGCGATATTGTTACCGCCATTGATAGGATCGGTATTCCATATCGGAGATCCGTCGGGATTGCGGAGAATCTCGCCTGTCTCGGGATCATGCGAGTAATAAGGCTGCACGGGAGAGTAGAACTGGGTGTGGAAAGGATTGGAGATAGTTTCCATATTATCAGGGTCAACATCACCGACTTCGCTCTTCACATACGACATGTTCAGGTTCACACCGGTCTTGAAATAGCTTACCGGATTATAATTGGCTGTAACGCGGCCGGAGAAACGCTCATAGTCCGTGGCAAGCACGTAGCCGTTTTCCTTAAGATATCCAAGTGAGGAGAAGAGATTGAACTTCTCTGTAGCGGCTGCGGCATTGACATTGTATTCCTGACGGAAACCGGTCTGAGAGATGATGTCCCACCAGTCGAGGTCATTATAATTTGAATTCACGGAAGCACGAACCTTGTCGTCGTATACCCACTGTCCGTCGGAACCTTCATAACCGAACAGAAAACGGCCTTCCTTGACATTGAAAACGTTTGTTCCCTGCAATACGTCACCCACGAAGGCTGGAGCCTGCTGATTGATGGCATCCTGATATGTCAGGTTGGGATTGTTGGTCACAAGACCGTTGGCGATAGACTCCAGAGTCACACTTGCCCATTCGTTAGCACCAAGACGATCATAGAAGGGAAGTCCGCGGTTATATGCACCGAGACGAACCTGAGCTGTCACCTCTACAGCACCGGCCTTCTTAGCTTTCTTTGTCGACACAAGTACGACACCATTGGCACCACGGCTACCATAGAGGGCGCAGGAAGCGGCATCCTTAAGCACGGACATCGACTCGATGTCGGCCGGGTTGAGAGCAGCGATGTCACCTTCGTAAATCATACCGTCGACCACATAAAGAGGTGACTGTGCGTCGGATGTGAAGGAGTTGAATCCTCGGATACGGATCGAGGGACTGGAACCGGGAGTACCGGTCGAGTTGTTCACCATGACACCGGGGGCGTTACCCTCAAGGGCGGCTGTCACAGAGGTGACGGGACGGTCCTCGATCTCCCTGGAGCCGATGACGGCCACAGAACCGGTAAGCGACTCCTTGTTGGCCGTACCGTAAGCCACGACCACCACCTCATTCAGGTCACTGGATGAGGATTCGAGTCTGATTTTCATTACAGGAGACACATTCACTGTCTGCTCCTTGTATCCCACATAGGATACCTTCACCTGCTTTACGTTCTGCGGCAAGGTAAGGGAGAAATTGCCGTCGATATCGGTGGCGGCACCCTGGCCTCCTCCTATCGGCATTACTGTGGCTCCGATCAACGGCTCATTGTTGGCCGCATCTACCACGGTTCCGCTCACCGACTTCGTCTGGGCCGCAAGGTTCCAGCTGAAGGCGACAAGCGTCATCATGATTAAAAAGAGTTTTCTCATACCTACTTAATTTAGATAAGTTATTAATGTGTTGTTATTTGCTTATTTCCGGAAGCCCTCGCGGCTTCCACTTTTTTATGCGGAGTTGACTTGTTTTCTGCCATTTTGATATTTGTTAACATCAGCAAACTCTTGTTAACAGTGTGCAAATTTAAACTTTTGTAACATTATTTCCAAATTTATCACTCAATTTTCAAGCGTTATTCTGAAAAAAGCTAAAAAAACCTCGAAATTTCGCAACTTTGAGGTTTTCATGTTTTACAACACAAATATACAGCAGACAACTTGTTTTCAAGCTCCCCCCGGACCATTGTTCAGACAGCAGACTTCCTGCGCCACGCAATCCACCGGAGATTACATCGCGTTTACGATTACCGGGGAGGCAGGAAGACCTATATAAGGAAAGTCGGGATGACTTGCCATAAAACATTTTCTGGCCGCCATGATGCCGTCAAGGCCCGAGGCGGTATCGGCAACACAATACCAACGGTCGCCTTCTCCACGCACGGCCATGGCCGCTCCACGCAGCGAAGCGGCCTGAGCCCTGGCATTTGTATCCATCCTGTAGACTCCCACAGCAAGCAGCCAGCGAGGCAAGTTCTCTCCGTCTGCGCCGCGCACACGCTCTTTGGTGACAAACAATGTATCGCCGTCGATAATCCGCCGTTGCGGTCCATCGTCGGAAAGGAGTCCGGATACAGGAATCATCATCTCGGCCGCTGCTGCCTCACGCTTCTGCCTCGCGGCATCGTAAGCTGCACGGTACCCCTGCTCGGTAGGCTTGCATCCGGACATCAGCCAGACACCAAAAAGGAGCGTGACCGATACGGCCACGCTCTTTATTATTTCAGTCTTCTTTTTCATATCCATCAGTTGATCTGAACCACGAGGTGCGAGGCAAGCGACCAGAATCTGTCCGGATTCACGATCTCAATGCTCTTCGGGCCATCCTTCTCGCCTACTATGCGGTAGGAACCCTGGGGCATGTTGGTCCACACTTTTACCTTCTTTGCATTGCAGGGGATGGTGCGGAGAGTGCGCTTGTCAGCCTTTACGAAATAGGAAGCATCGAAGTCACCCTTGAGCACCTTGGTGGTACCGAGGAATTTCTTTTCAAGCAGTCCGCGCTGTTTGAGCTCCTTGGCTGTGCCGATTGCATAGTAAACCTCGTTGGCCTCGTTCTCGGCTGCGGCAGCCTGTGCCTGTGCAGCCTCCTTGGCCTCAGTCTCGACCTTGACCTGCTCCTGACCGGCAGCCACCTGAGTGTTGAGCTCATCAATCTGGCCGCGGGCGGCTGTCAGGTCACTCTCAAGCTTGGCGATCTTGGCATCCTGCTGCTCTATATGCTGCTTGAGCTGGGCTATGGTCTTGGACTGGATGGAACTTTCGTTACCGGATTTCTTCACCTTAGCCTCCATGTCGGCGAGAAGCTGCTTGTTCGCGGCGAGACGGGCCTTGATCACAGAAAGATTCCTGCGGATTTCGGCGCGCTGGTTAGTGTTCTCGCTATTGCCCATATTATAAAGGAGTCCCTCCTGGGTATTGATGGAGTCGAGACCGGTGTAGATGTCCCCCATCAGGAGCATAAGCGAGTCGTTGAAGGATGTGGCTTCCTCATACTCCGCGGTGAGGTCTGCGATCTTTATCGAGTCCTCGTCAAGTTTCTTCTGATTTCCGGAGCATGCCGCAAGAATAAAAGCGACGGCTCCTACGATTAGCAATTTCTTTTTCATATTCTGCAATATTTTGAGTTTAGTTTATTTGTCGATTCCTCTCGCCTCCAAGGCTCGAGATTATTTTGCTTACGGGTTTAACGCACCCTTCAAGGACTATAACAATTTCCCCCTTGATTTGGTTCACGCCGTAGTGAGTTTCGAGGTCGGAGAGCGTGCCGCGCCGGTACTCTTCATGCAGCTTCGAGATTTCACGGCACACGCATGCCCTGCGGTCCACGCCGAACGCTTCGGCGAGCTGACGGAGAGTTCGGGCAAGCCTCAGCGGCGACTCATAGATTATGACAGTCCTTGGGTCGGCGGCAAGTTCAGCCAGACGTGTCGCCCTGCCCTTCTTCAAAGGAAGGAATCCCTCGAAGACAAATCTGTCGCAAGGGAGCCCGCTGCCGACGAGAGCGGGCACGAACGCAGTGGCGCCTGGAAGACATTCAACCTCCACGCCGGCGTCGCGCGCGGCTCTGACAAGCATGAATCCCGGATCGGATATTCCGGGAGTGCCGGCATCGGAAATCAGCGCGATGTCGCGACCGGCCTCCAGATCGGCCACGATTCCCTCCACGGCGGCATGCTCGTTGTTGCGGTGATGCGCCCGCATGGGAGTACGGATATCGTAATGCCGGAGAAGCACAGCGCTGGTGCGTGTGTCTTCGGCAAGTATGAGGTCGGCCTCTTTAAGGACCCTTATGGCGCGGAGCGTGATGTCCTCGAGATTGCCAACCGGAGTGGGAACTATATGAAGCATGGTGAGATTGTTTCAATATCATATATCCTGACAATCCCGTCAGGATTCGAAATAAGTGCGGACAGTCTCCATGAAATCCGCCGTATCGTCCGAGTCCGGTTCGAGTCCAAGCGTACCATAGATATAGTCTTCCACCTCTTCCATACCAGACATCGACGCCACCCGGTCGAGGACAGCGTTGAACTCAGCATCGCTTCCGCCGAAAAGCGCCCGTCGGAACCGGAACCGGTCGTTGAGACAGAACACGGGCCGCCTGACGGAAGCGGCTGCCGGCGCAGCGGCCACGGTCAGTTGCGGCTCAACCGAAACGACACTCTCAGCCGGCCCGGCATCATCGATCACATAGAGTTCCTCGACATCATCCCCGGTTTCACCGCTCTCGCCGGGCTCTTCCGGTTCTACTGCCGAGACAGGTTCTGCAATTGCGACAGGCTTATCCTCTTCGGGTTGCTGCGCCGGCGCGACATGCTCCACGGAAAGATCGACATTCGGCTTCAGCTCGTAGAACATATTTGTCAACGCCTCTATGCGGGCCTCGACAAGCGGTATCAGCACGCCAAGCTTGCCGGGACGTCTGTCTGCAAGTTCGAGAAGTCCCTCCAGCTCATAAACGCTGTCCTTCAGTTTCTTTATATCACTCATATTTTCTCAGATTTCTACTATGACAAAGGTCATTCGCCGCGTTCCACCACATACATGTTGTAGTACGACAGAAGCAGCGTGGTAAGCGGGAGAGCTATGATGAGTCCCATGAACCCGAGCAGACACCCCCAGATGGACAGTGAGAGGAGTATGATGGCGGGATTAAGACCCATGGCCTTGCCCATGATTTTCGGCGTCAGGAAAAGATCCTGGATACATTGCACCACCACATACACAGCCATAGCCTCCCAGAAGATCAGCCAGAAATTTCCACCCGAACTCACGCACCACACCAGACAGAGAAGCGTGGTAACCGGGAGTGAAATCAGCTGGAGGTATGGAACAAGGTTGAGCACTCCGATGAAAAGGCCGAGCACCACGCCCATCGGCAGGCCGATGATTAGAAATCCGATGGAGAAAAGCACTCCGACCAGAAACGAAATGAGCGCCTGGCCTCGGAAATAATGGTTCATCGCGTCCTTGATGTCGGAGAAAATCCGGTAGACACGGCGGCGCTGCGCCTGGGGTACGAGCTGCCGGAAGCTGAGCATGAGCCGTTCATAGTCAAGCATGATGAACACCACATACAGCAGCACGATAAGCCAGCTCACGGCGCCGGCCACAAGGGCGACGCCCGAGGTAAGGAAATTCCACGACGAGGAGATCGTTGTCCTGAGCAGCGATTTCCATTCATCCCTGGAGAGGAGACGCATCACCTGGTCGAAATCTATGTTATCGCGGATAAAGCGGTGGATTTCATCGGAGATGTACGGAAGCTGCACCTGAGTGGTTGCGTACTTCCTGACCATCTCGGCCATCTGCGAGCACTCTCCGGCCATATAAGGGATAAAGAGCGCGAGAAATCCTCCAAGCAGTATGCAAGCCTCAAGCAGGGTAATCACCACCGGGACAAACCGCTTCCTGAGGTGAAGCCAGCGCATGTTCCACTGAACCAGAGGCTCGAGCATGTATGCTATCAGGCACGCCACAAGAAACGGGAGCAACACCCCCTTGAGCACATCAAGCAGATAAAGCACCGCAATGAGCGAAACCACGGAGAACAGTATCCTGACCACGCGGTCGAATGTATATGGCCTGCGGCCGCCGATATTATCATCCGTTCCCATTTGTCAATAAATAAACAGCATCACAAAATTACTAATTTTTTTGTAAAAGCAGTAGAGAATAGCTAATTTTGTAACATGTCTGTGAAAAAAATCACATCCTTCATACTTTTATTTATCCTTCCGGCGCTTTCACTCCGGGCAGGGATTCCGGACAGCTTTCTGTCGGCCCGGGGAATCGACGCCGCAAGCTCTTCGGTGCTTGTGGTGGACCTCGTTACGGGCGACACTCTGGTGTCGCACAACGCCGACAAGCCTCTTGTGCCCGCTTCGATCCTTAAATGCGTCACCACCGCGAGCCTGATGGACAAGGTGGGCACTGATTTCCGCTATCTGACTCCGGTCCACGCCACGGGACGCGTGCGCGACGGCATACTGGAAGGGAACATAGTTGTGACCGGCAGCGGCGATCCCACCATAAACTCACGCCACGACCCACCGTCGGCCGATTTCATCGCAGAGATCACCGAAGCGGTCAAAAGGGCAGGCATCGATTCGATACGGGGAGACATCGTGGTCGACGAGTCGCTCTGGAGCGGCCCGGCGGTGAACCCGCAGTGGGCCACAGGCGATCTGTCGAAGAGCTACGGCACCGGCTCGCACGCCTTCAATTTCGAGGACAACGCCAGAGGGAAAGCCTCTGTGGCCGATCCGGCGGGAGTATTCGCGTCAAGGCTCCGGGCGGCTCTCCGCGACGAGGGAATAACAGTAGCTGGCGGACGCCCCGATCCCAAGGGACGCGTACTCCTCGGGGAGCACCGTTCGGCCACTATCGACGAGATAATGCGCTCATGCATGATGCGCAGCGACAACCAGTTCGCCGAGGCTCTGCTCCGCACCGTAGCAACCTCCGGAGGAGAACGGGGTTCGTTCGAGTCGGGAGCCAAAGAGTGCATGGCGCTGTGGCGGCATAACGGAGCGCCGGCTGAAGGCGTGAGAATCGTGGACGGGAGCGGACTGTCGAGAGCCAACAGAATGACATCCAGATTTATGTGTCATGTGCTGGGCCGGATGAGTATCGACCCCTATTACGCGTCGTTCTTCCCTCTCGCAGGGCAGGAGGGCACGCTGCGCCGATTCCTCGCCGACACCCCTCTCGACTCATACATTGCCCTAAAGACCGGTTCGATGAACGGAATACAGTGCTATGCCGGATACAAGGTGGACGACAACTACGCGCCCACCCACGCGGTGGTGGTGATATTAAACAACATGAGCGACCGTCAGGCGGCCCGCAAAGCCGTAGGCGACCTGCTGCTATCATTATTCTCCGACTCCGGGTGCTGACCCAAAGACAACGACTCTTCTTTTTTTATAACCCGATAACCCGCGACTGATGATTTTCATTCCGACAGCCACATTCTTCGCCGGCATCCCGGAAGAAACCGTAAACAAAGACCTGACCGTCATTCAGGAACAGACAGACCCGACCGACACGGCGGAGACCTCGCCGGAAGCCGACCATAACAACGGACTGATAGCAGACCTGGCCTGGGTACTCCTGCTCGGCGCCATGGTAACCCTGCTGTTCAAAAAGCTGAAACAGCCCGTGGTGCTCGGCTATATTCTCGCCGGATTCCTCGCAAGTCCGAAATTCGAGTATCTCCCATCCATATCAAATCTCGACAACATCGAGTTCTGGGCCGAACTCGGCATAGTGGTACTGATGTTCTCGATAGGTCTGGAATTCTCTTTCCGCAAGCTCATGAACTCCGGGGCATCGGCCATGGTCACGGCCCTGATCGTCATTCTCGGAATGACTTTCGCCGGCTTCGGCGTGGGCTACGTGCTCGGACTGGACATGATAAACCGCATATTTCTTGGCGGCATGATATCGATGTCGTCGACCACAATAATCATGAAGGCTCTCTCCGACCTGGGACTCAGGCAGAGAAAATTCGCGACACTTGTGCTCGCCGTCCTCATAATCGAAGATCTCTTTGCGGTGCTCATGCTTGTGCTCCTCTCTTCGATAGCAATGGGCGACGTGAAGGGATCCGAACTTCTCTTTTCAATCGGCAAACTGTTTTTTTTCCTCATAATCTGGTTTGTGGTGGGAGTGTACATGCTTCCAACGCTTATCACGAAACTGCGCGGACAGCTCAACGACGAGACAATTCTGGTGGTGTCGATGGCCCTCTGCTTCACGATGGCTGTGTTCAGCGTGATCTGCGGATTCTCGCTTGAGCTCGGAGCATTCGTGATGGGCTCCATCCTGGCGGGCACAGTCCTGGCCGAACGGATCGACCGGCTGATCACGCCGGTGAAGAACCTCTTCGGATCGGTATTCTTCATCTCGGTAGGAATGATGGTGGACCCGCACGTGATCGCCATGTACTGGTGGCAGATCCTGCTGCTTGCAGCGGTAGTGATCACCGGCATGATTTTCTTCGGCACCCTGGGTATGCTCGTGACGGGGCAGAATCTGCGCGTAGCCATGGAGAGCGGCTTCACGCTGACACAGATCGGCGAATTCTCGTTCATCATCGCTTCGCTCGGCATGGGACTCGGAGTGCTCGACTCGCGCATCTACCCGATCATCGTGGCCGTGTCGGTGCTCACCATCTTCACCACTCCCTATTTCATCAAGATGGCCGACGGAGCGTACTGCATCGTGGAGCGCCATCTCCCCGCAAGTCTCCGCTTTCTCATAGACCGGTATTCGGGGCAGAGCTACGACACCAGCGAAACCCGCCGTCTATGGCGTGCCATTCTCTCGAGATATATATGGAGAATCCTGCTCTATTCGGTTATCCTGCTGGCGGAGATCCTGCTTTCGCAGACTTTCCTCTTCCCTCCGGCCGAGAAGCATTTCGGGGCATGGGGACATCTCGGGGTGACCGTGATAACCGTACTGGCGATGCTTCCATTCCTGATGGCGTTATGTTTCAGCAGCACCAAGGAGTCGGAAAAGGTACAGCTGCACCGGTCGGCGGCATTCTATGAGGTGCCGCTGCTGGCCATGAAGATCATCCGCTATCTTGTGGCGCTTTTCTTCATCGTATATTTCACTACAGTAGCGTATTCATCCATTGCGGGATGGCTTGTGGGAGTGGGCTGTTTCATCCTGGTGCTGGTGTTCGCCTCCACCAGACTGATGAAACACTACAGCCGTATGGAGCGGAAGTTCATCGACAATCTCAACATGCGCGAGAACGAGCGCCTCGGTAAAAACAATAATGTTGTCGACGACCTCCACCAGGCGTTTATAGAGGTTGATCTCTCCTCCCCCTTTGTAGGAGACAGACTCAAGGACTCGGGACTGCGCCGCGACTATGGTGTCAGCGTGACCAGCATCCAGAGGGGAGATGACTATATGCCGCTGCCGTCGAAAGACGCCCGCATCTTTCCGGGCGACGTGCTCGGAGTGCTCGGTAACGACGAGCAACTCCTGCGTCTCAACAAGGATCTCGAGGAGGCCAGGGAACATCACGCACGCTTCCAGGCGCCGTCGCAGAAACCGGTGGAACTCTCAAGCATAGTTCTGTCAGAGACAAGTCCCATAGTCGGCATGCCGCTCGGAAATACCGACATCCTCCACGACTATTCATCGATGATTGTCAAGGTGCTCCGCGGCGAGGAATACCTCTCCCCCCTCCCGTCGCTGGTTCTCGAGCCGGGGGATGTGGCGTGGGTTGTGGGCGACCCGGAATATCTTCAGAAGATGAAATAGTCTTCAGGACCGGGGCTTCCATTATTGTCAATCATTATCAATCTCAGTCTGATTGTCAAACCAAATATTTGATATTATGAATTTTACAAAGTTTGCAGCCGGTGGCGTGCTATTACTGGCGGCCGCTTCCTGCGGCCAGAGCGGCCACAATTCCGCCGCCGACACAGATTCGGCGTTCATTGACTCCGCAACGGCCCGCGAGGAGGCTATCCTCGACTCGGCCGCTTCCCTGACTCTTACAGCCGACAGCATCGGCTGCATCCGCATCGGTATGGCTGTCGACAGGATTCCCCGGACTGTGGCCGGTTTCTACGCCTCTACCACTCTCGACAGCACTCCTGACGCACAGACCATCTCTTTCAACGATCCACAGGGAGATCCGATCTTCACGGCATACGATTTCATGGAGGGAAAAGTCGATGTGATTGCTCTCAACGGCACACGCTACGGCGTGGCAACTCCCGAGGGTGAGCTCCGCATCGGCGATGAGTTCCCGAAAGTGCTCGCTCTTCCGGGAGTGAGATCGGAATGGCAGGGACTGGATGACAACGGCGTATGGTGGTGGACATGGAAAGGCCTCTGGTTCGGTCCTGACGAGGCGGGGATGTCGGAAAGCCTTTCGGAGAAGATGTGCGATCCAAAACGACCTCCCATGGCCTCCGACTTCTCAGGCGTAAAGACCGGATACGTCGGCACCGGAACACCCTACTGAGATTTTTGAATCAGATACTCAGAACTGGCGGGGGTATATCACCATCAGGTTGCTGCTGGCGAAATGCCTCTGCAGGAAGCCTGGAAGAGCCGACAGCTCGGAGCCGGCCGAGATGGAACCCTTGCGGGCCCCGATCACCACGAGAAGGTCGTCGGCCTCTATCTGACCTGAAAGCAGAATGAAATCGTCGAAGGCATAGACAGGTTCGTAGGCCCGGTCTACCTCCACCTTGTCTTCGGCGATTACCGTCTCTATGAATTCCCTGGAGGAGGGATGACACACGAAAATCACTTTCGCCTCGATGTTGGCTCCGAGCATGGCCACTCTCGACACCCAGAGATGGAATCCGGTCTCGTATTCCGCCTTGCGCGGAACCACAACATATATGGCGGTGACCGTCTCCACCGGGATGAAACATCTCGACATCAGCACCATCTTGTGACATGAGTCGATAAGCTGCTCGGCCATGCTGCCATAAAATGTGTCGACGATGTTCGACTTGCGGTGGAATCCAAGCATTATCTCTGTGGCATCCTGCTCTTTGGCTACATTTTTGATTCCGGACACGGCACTGATGTCGTAGCGTTCCACTCCCTGCACCTCCACTTCCACATCCTCGCCTGAGGCTACAGCAGCCTCGAGCGCCTCGCGTCCGGCGACGACGGCCTCGCGGTCGTCGTTGGTCCGCACAAAGAGCGCCGTGACAGGATTCTGATTCCGGGCGCTCCGCATAGCCAGGGCCATACGCATGAGACCGCCGGAAGTGACGGGATTGAACACGGACACTACCTGACGGGCAAATTCATGTTTGCCGAGGTCGTCACGGTCAAGACTTGACTCTGTGAGCCGCATCCGTATTCTGAGGGCCGCCCGCTCGGTCACAAACGAAGCCACAACGCAACAGAAGAGTATCATTACAACGGCGCCGTTCATAAGGTCTTCGTCGACTATGCCATGATTGTAACCGAGCATCACTGCGGCGATTGTGGCGGCGGCCTTTCCGCTTGTCAGACCGAACATGAGTCTGCGGTCGTCGCGGCAGAGACCGAACGTTTTCTGCGCGGCAAGTGCGGCAAGCCATTTCGAGGCAAGCGCGGCCACGGTCATTGCCAGCGCTATCGAGGCGACTCCCCAGCCATGGAACAGCACCCCGACATTGATCAGCATTCCCACCCCTATCAGGAAATACGGCACGAAAATCGAGTCACCGACAAACCGGATGTTCTTCATCAGCGGCGAGCGGGATGGAATCATACGGTTGAGAACCAATCCGGCGTAGAATGCCCCGAGGATGGCCTCAAGGCCAATGAGATGAGCCGCCAGCGAAGCCACGAAGACCAGGGCGAGTATGAATATAAATTGAGTTACGGGATCCGCGTTGTTGCGGAAGAAGCGCCTGGTGAGCCATGGAAACAGAGTCCCGACGGCCGCCATGAAGAGTCCCAGCAGAACAATCAGCCTGATGAGCGACCATATACCCACACTGCCGCTGCGACTGATGTCGACCACGGCGGCAAGACAGAGCAGGGCGAGCATCACGGCCACGATGGTACCGCTGACTGCGATCACGGCCGCCCGCGTGTTCTGAAGCCCGAACTTGCTGACAACGGGATAAGACACCAGCGTGTGGGAGGCGAACATCGAGGCAATCAGCAACGATGTGGCCCAGCCGTATCCAAAAGCATAATGGGCACCGAAGAGTCCTGCGACAAAGGGGAACAGAAATGATATCAGTCCGAAAATCACACCGCTGCGTCCTTCCTTCTTAAGGTGGAACATGTCGATGTCGACCGCCGCGATAAACATGATGTAGAGAATCCCGACATCGCCGAAAATCCGGAAACTGTCATCGCGCTCGAGGATGTTGAATCCGTACGGTCCGGCCGCTATTCCGGCAAGGATAAGTCCGGCTATCGGCGGTATCCGGAGCCGCCTGAACAGCACGGGACCGAGCAGGATTATCACAAGAACCGTGAGAAATATGGCTACCGGATGGGAGAGCGGGAACATGGCGGACTGATTTTATTTACGGTGGATAATATCGACGGGGTCAGCTGCCGAACCGGAACAGACGGGCGGCAGATTCGTCGGTCGCCCGCTCCACGTCGCCGGGAGAGATGGAAAGGACTTCGGCTATCCTGTCGCGGATATAGGGAATATAGGCGCTTTCGTTGCGTCCTCCTCTCTTGGGTACGGGCGCAAGCCAGGGAGCGTCGGTCTCAAGCAGAATCCGTCCGACTCCTATGGATGGAAGCGCGTCGCGGAGCAACGGGGCGTTCTTGAAAGTGACCACTCCATTAATGCCGAACCAGGGGTCACACACCTCGCGGATGCGCCGCACGTCGGCTTCCGAACCGGTGAAACTGTGGAAAACGAGCGGTGGCAGCGTTCCTTCCTTCCGGGATCTCCGCAGGATGTCGAGCGTGTCGTCGAGTCCCTCGCGGCAATGGATTATCACCGGAAGCGAGAATTCCCGCGCCCAGCCGAGCTGCCGGGCGAAAGCCTCGCGCTGTTCCTCCCGTCGGCTCTTGTCCCAATACATGTCAATGCCCACCTCCCCTATCGCAGCAAAACGCCCGGGAGTGTCACGGAGAGTATGCTCGAGCCTGTCGAGAACCTCTCTGTAATCCTCTTTCACTTCCGTGGGATGGAGCCCTATGCCCATCCGGACATTTTCAGGATAACTGGCGGCCAGCGCCGACATCGGATCAAGCGAGGCCATGTCGACACACGGGAATACCATGCGCGTGACACCGGCATCCATGGCGCGGAGCACCGGATCCGGAGTCTCGCCGTCGAAGTCGGACATGTATATGTGGGTGTGGGTATCGGTCATTATCGTCTTCTTCCTGTTAGTTTCTCCACAAGACGGCGGAACGGCTCACGGTCGGAGTCGGACAGCGATGTGGCCTTGAGCGCGGAGATAGCTCCGGCGGAGTAGCGCGCCACGGCCTCGCGGCATATCCCGGAGAGATTCATCTTCTCGTAGATTCTGGTCACGGTCTTGACCTTGACGGGACCTGCGGGCAGTTTCATGGCCTCGGCAAGCGCCTCCGAGCCGGGAGTGCCGGCCGAAAGCCCCATGAGCAGAAGATAGCTCTTCTTGCCGTTGTTGATATCACCCCCTATCGGCTTGCCGAAGGAGGCGGCGTCGCCGAACACATCGAGCCAGTCATCCTGGATCTGGAACGCGATTCCGAGCATCATTCCATATTCCGCCATTTTTTCAGCATCTTCGGCGGATGCCCCTCCGATAAGTGCGCCAATCCTGGCGGAAGCGGCGAGAAGCGCTCCGGTCTTGAATGAAATCATGCGGATGTAGTCATCGATAGAGACGGAGTCACTCTTCTCGAAGTCCATGTCAAGGCGCTGTCCCTCGTATACACGGAGCGCCATCGTGTTGAAGGCGTCGAGCACGGGGCGCAGTATCGTGTCGGGAACTTCGGAGACCATCCGGGTAGCAAGCGTAAGCATGGTGTCGCCGGAGAGAATCGCAGTATTTACATCCCACCGCGCATGGACAGCGGGACGTCCGCGCCTGGTGTCGCTGTTGTCCATCACGTCATCATGAAGGAGCGTGAAATTGTGGAACATCTCCATGCCGGCGGCAGGACACAGCGCAGCCTCGCAACAGCCACCGAAAGCGTCGGCCGCCATCATGAGCAAAGAGGGACGCAACCGCTTGCCTCCGGCCGTCATGCCGTAAGCCACAGGGCCGTAGAGGCCCTCAAGATCGCCGGAAGGATATGTCATGTCGCGCAGATATTTCTCTATCTCTGCGCTATAATCGGAAAAAGATGATTTCATGTCAGTTGTAATTGATGAATCTGTTGTAGATATCGCGCGGGACATCCACTCCCCTGTCGACATTAAGGACTGTCTTGAAGCCGACGATAAACCTGCGGTAGGTGGCGGAATCGGCTCCGCATGCCTTGCGGAATTCAGCAAGCTCGCGCTCCACGTCGTCGGCGCTCTTGCGCTGGTCGCGGATGCTGGTCATATATTCCAGGCCGAGCCTGTAGCCGAGTCCCTGCGGATCCTCAGTGCCTGCCTGAGCGTACACCCTCATCTTGTCGGCAAGGGGGAGCGACTCCACATGACTGTCGTAGGCAACACTGAATTTATCAAGATCTTCGCCCTCCAGATGCTCGAAGGCGTAATTGGTGGCTATGGCAAGCGTGTCGATACGGGCATTCCTGACTTTGCCGATAGAGGCATCTATTATGAACCGGGCAAGAGAATCGGACGACACATGTTCCATCATCCACGCAACCCGGGCGGTGTCTCCCATTGCAGCGAATCCAGGCGGAAACGCTCCTTCCTTCTCTTTCTTGCCTCCGCAAGAGGCAAGGAGCAGCAATACTGCTCCCACTGTAATAATGTTAATCTTCATTGAGTCTTCAACTGGTTTGAATGCCACTCAGACCCTGAGTCCCGCACCGGCCAAGCTGTCAACGGAAAGTCCTGAGCCACAACACTATCCGCACGACCTAAACGGCCACATCGGATTGCTGGAACAAAATTAATCTTTTTTTACCACATACACAACCATTCGCTGTAAAATTAGTCAGCAGACTGTTTTAGGCAATTTATTTGCCATTCTTACATTTAACAGTAAAAGCCGCCGGCATGAGCCGGCGGCTTTCTTTTATGACCGTGATAACGCGCCCTTGCGCGCCACGGGGAATTATTTGCGGATTACAACCTTCTTGCCATCGATGATGTAAAGACCTGCGGGAAGCTGGTCGATCGCGCCGTTCACGCGGAGACCGTCAATCGTGTGGATCTCAAGGTTACCATCGACGAACACGCCTTCGATACCGACAAAGCCGTCGGCTCCGTCAAACTCGAACAACCCTTCAGCAATATTTTCGCCATTTTCGTCATAAAGCACGAAGTTTACCTCATAGTAATGCTCGGAATCGAACACCATCGCTTTTCCTTCGTTGATCCACTGGATCGCGCCCTCGGCATTCCTGGAAGTGGTCTCGACATTCAGAAGGGTCTGACCCGCCATGTCGCTGTCAAGCAGATATGCGGAAAGCGTAAGCTTCATCTTGGCAACGCGTGCGTTGTCGTCGGTCACTATGGTTATTCCTTCGCCGGTGGCAAAGCCGTTCACCTTATCGCCGGATGCAGGTATGTGGCTTGTCACATTGACATTCTGTGCAGTCTTGCTGATCGTCCAGTCGTAAATCAGTTCGCTGCTGAAACTGCCGGCTTCCTTATCAGCATCATGAGCGGCATCCCAGAATGTACCCTTGGGAATCACAATATGGTAAGCGGCGCTGACAGAGGCTGCCTTGTCAAAAACGAGCGATACCTCGGTGTCCGATACGCGGGTGATCGTGGCTGTAGTATAGGAACTCCATGAAATGGACTGCATATCGGTCATGTAGCTGACCCTAACAGTTTCGCCCTCGGTGAAGAAGCACTTGGAATCGAATGTCAGATTTACCTTGTCGAAGGGTTCTGTTATCATGTTGGGTGTCGGGGTCACACCACTCGGATTGAATGTGGTGTTCTCCACCGGACCGGTCTCGCCATTGACATTGAACGTGATGCTCACCGCTTCGTTCGCACGTCCTTTCTCAGGATCGGCTATCCATGCCTCGGTGCCGAGAACTCCCTGAGGGATAGTCAGGGTGTATTCGCCGGCATACTTGGGATTGGAAGAGAAGCGCGCGATCATATATGTGACAGTCTCATTGCCCATGTTGAAAACGATGGGGGCTGTATGATTATAGCCGGGGCCTTTGATTGTGGCCATCGCATTTTCCGTGGCCTGGAGCTTGCCGCAGTTGAAAACAAGCTGAAGTCCCTGCGATATGTCACGCATTTCAGGATCGAAACCTTCGAGCTTGGGCTGGGTGCCTGTGAGCTGGATGTCGTATTTCACATTGTCCTTTTCGGGGTCTTCGGGCTGACCGTTGCCGTTTAAGGTAAAGGTATAATCCAGAGCGCCGTTCTTGGTGAACGTGTCATCCTCCCAGATATAACGGAATTTGTCTTTGAGCAGCTCCACCTTCCATTCTCCCGCCAGTTCGCGGTTGAATTTGAAGTTCGCATTGTCAAGCTTGAATACGATATCCATGGAACCATCGACAAGATTCTCGCTTGTAATCTGCTGTGTGGTACCGGCAGGGTCCGTCATCTTGATGGTGGGCTTGTTGATGCTGTTTTTAGTGATGCTCTTGGGACCTTCAACCTTTATTGTAAGGGTTGTCGGGAAAGCATCCAGCACCGCGCCAGCTCCTGGATCGAAGGTCAGCTGCGCGCCGTTGTCCTCCATGGTCGAAGTCGTCGGAGGAGTTGCGGCTCCAAGCTTGAATGTGTACTCGAACTCCACGTTCTTCGTGTTTTTTGAAGCGTCGGCTTCATCCCAGACATACTGGATTCCGCCTGCATTCAACTTCACTTTCCATTCGCCCTCCAGAGTCGCATCGACTTTGGATATAAGATTGGGAGTAAGATCGACACTCATCTCCATCGTGCCGCTCACCACTTTGGGAGTAATGCGCACTGAAGCGTTATTGGGGTCTGTCAATGTCACTGTAGCTCCAAGAGTAGACTTTATTTTCTGAGGTCCGGAAACGGAAATTGTGTATTTGGCAGGAATCTCCGTGATTACATCCCCGGGGCCGGGCGAGAACGTAAGCTGTGCACCGTTGTTATCGACCGGTTGCGCGGCGAATGCGCTGACGGCAAGGGCCGCCATGGCCGCAAATGATAGAATTTTTTTCATATTAAACAGTTTAGTTGATATAATATATGGTTTCCTCGTTTCTACTTTTGTTATTAAATAGTCTGTTCTTGATCTACGGAGACAAATAAGATACCGGGATCCTCAATAAAGACATGGATGAATCTTTAACAAACGTACTTTTACGGCTGCAAATATAGTGATTTTTCCGAACATTGCATATCTTTTCAATGTTTTTTTTGAATTTTTGGCGTTTTTACCGCATATTTCCTACGTTCAGGATCACTCGACATCCACAGGCCAGGAATGTTTCGGATAGCGGCGACGAAGCTCTTTACGGACTTCGAAATAGGTGGTACGCCAGAATCCCTCCATATCCTGCGTCAGCTGCACCGGCTTGAAGCCGGGTGACAGCAGTTCCATCAGCACCGGACGCCTACCCTCGTCGAGACGAGGCGTCTCCCTGATCCCGAAGCAGTCCTGAAGACGGGCCCTGACTATCGGCGCATCCGCCCCCCTGCGGTAATCGATACGCGCGTTGCGGCCACCCGGCAGCCGCAGGTGAGAGGGAGCCAGACGCTCAACAGTCTGCTGGTTCTCATATCCCAATATCCCCCATATAACGGCACACATATCAATCTTGCGCAACTCCTGGACAGCCGAGGCTCTCCCTATGTACATTGGAAGCCAGTCGCCGGCAGTGGCAAGCAATGTTCCGGTATCCACGGAAGGCAATGCAAGTTCAGGATGCCAGTCCGCCACAGTCGCGACACGGATCTGAAGCCTCTGTACGTCATCGTTGAAATCGAACATCGTCAGTCCATATTTCGGCGCGGCACTGCATACAGCCTGCGTGACGGCTTCCGTCCGGCCGCCATCGAGCTGACGGGATTCGATTATCAGAGTCCCCACGCGCAATTCCTTTCGCGCGGACACACGTCCGGCCCGACTGTCCCAATCCACATTTTCCACCCACTGTCCCTTTGCCGAGACCGAATCCCTGTCGACAGGCGCGGCAAGGAATACCCGTTTCGAGGCCGAGGCCACCGCCAGAAATTCGTGTCGGGACAATGGATCGTCAGAACTTACAGCCACGTATTCTCCTCCGGCCATACGATAGCGGCCATGCTCCGCCCGCATCGCCAGACGCTCGGGATAAGCTGTCGCTATAAGCCGCCCGGCGTTATTGCGGTCGCAGGGAGCGTTATCTTCGACGCAACGCACAATCCGCCGGTATTGCGCCGCGATATCGGCGATGCGCCGCCAACGCCCCGACATATTGCCGCTACGCAGCCGGCGGAGCATGTCTATACGAGTGCATATATCGGCATCGTCCGGATCATTGACCGGATCTTTTTCCTCGAGGATCGCCGCGATGTCGCATCCAAGTGCGGCATCATGCACGGAGGACGCATCTGAGAGCATGCGCGCCATACGCGGATGACATGGAAGCGAGGACAGCTGTTTACCCATCTGAGTGATGCGGCCAGCAGGATCGACAGCTCCGAGACCGCGCAACAACGAGGCGGCATGCGCCCAGTGACCGGCCGGAGGCGGCGTGATCCACGGCAATCTCTGCGGGTCGCTCTCACCCCAGGCCGCTATGCCGAGCAGCGTGGGGGCAAGATCGGCCGACATGATTTCCGGTTCACGGCACCCTCGCATACGGTGCTCCGCCGCCCGCGACCATAACCTGTAACATACTCCTGGACCGAGACGTCCGGCACGGCCCGAACGCTGCGCCGCCATATCGAGCGACACCGGCACCGTCACAAGACGGCTGAGTCCGCTCGACGGATCGAAACGCAAGGCGCGGCACAGACCGGAGTCGACCACACAACTCACCCCCTCGATGGTAAGCGATGTCTCCGCCACGGGCGTGGCGAGCACCACGCGCCGCCGGCCTCCGGAAGCGGGCGTCATGGCCCTGCGCTGCTGTTCGGGAGACAACATGCCGTAGAGGGGTGCGATCTCCGTGTCGGGCAACGATCCTCCCAACAGTTCCGCACAGCGGGCTATCTCCCCCTGCCCCGGCAGGAAGGCGAGGATGTCGCCCCGCTGTTCGCGGTGGGCGCGGCATACGGCCCGCGCTGTCACTGCGGCACAGTCCCGGGGATCGAAATCATCTCCGTAGACAATCCCGACGTCATGCATACGACCCGGACTGTCAATATGCGGGGCGCCGATACGCCGGCAGAGGTCCGTGGCGTCGATGGTGGCCGACATGATGACTATGCGCAGATCGGGACGTATCACGTCCTGGGCCTCCATTGTAAGCGCGAGGGCTGTGTCCGAGGCGAGACTCCGCTCATGAAACTCGTCGAAGATAACCGCCGCCACGCCGTCGAGTGTCGGATCGGAAACAAGCAGCCGTTCCAGTATTCCCTCAGTTATGACCTCTACACGCGTCCGCGACGACACACGCGTCTCGAAACGGACCCGGAATCCCACAGTCTGTCCGCATGTCTCGCCGAGCATAGAGGCCATGCGTTCCGCCACCTGCCGGGCGGCAAGCCGTCTCGGTTCAAGCATCAGGATCTTGCCTTCGCCAATGCCCTCGAGCATCGAAAGAGGCAACAGTGTGGACTTGCCGGCGCCCGGCGGCGCGGTGACCACCAGACGCGGGTTCGCCAGCAGCGACTCATTTACCTGCCCGGCAACCGAAGACACCGGCAACCAGCCATACTTTTCACAGATTTCCATCCAGACCCGTTATATTTCCGGACTGGAATACAGCCCGTTAATAAATATCTTTTTTTGCAAAAATACTAAATCAGCCGCAATTATGCAAATCACATAATGCAGATTACATAATGCGATTTGCATAATTTTTCCTCTATTCTTCATCGAGACGCAACAGTTGCCGGAAACATCTTACGGTCTCGGGATCGCCTGAGTATTTCCCCCTGTCTTCACTCAGCTTGCAGGTCTTGCAATAGAACGGCCAGGATTCCGTGATTTTCGCCGCGACCAGTTTTATGACAATGTTCATAGGCTTTATGCCGGGGAAATCGTTGGTGAAATGCGTTCCGATACCGAACGAGGGAAGACATTTGCCGGAGGCATAGCGCTGGATGCCAATTGCCGAATCGACATCGAGTCCATTGCTGAATATCACCTGTTTGCCTCTTGGATCAATGTTCAACGACCGATACTTGCCGACAATCAGGTCGAGTTCCTTGTAATTGTCGCCACTGTCTACCCTCAAACCCTTGAACATATTGGCATAGTCTTCCGAAAAATTGAGACTGAATATCCTCCAGCCATACGTGTCATACAGGAATGTCCCGAGAGCTCCGCGATAAGTTCGGGCCCATGTCTTCATGGCAAGATTATTTGCCATCTGCGGGCCGTACATTCCTCCCAGAGCACATATCAGTTCATGTGCCATTGTCCCGACCGGAACCAGATCATATTTCATGGCGAAATATACATTGCTCGTGCCTATGAACCGCCCGGGATATGAACCGCATTCCTGAAAATCCTTCATGGCTTTTATCACCGTGTCCTGGGCCTTGAAGGAGGCTCTGCGGCGTGTCCCGAAATCGCTGTACACACATCCCGCCTCCAGCATCCTGCGGGCTTTCTCACGCGATATGTCATAATATCGCCCATAGTCCAGCCCGGAATCACCTCCTGTCATTATATAATACAGTTCGGAGATGATGGCAAGCACTTTGACCTCAAGCAGTATTGTATTGCTCCAGCACCCTTCGAATTCCACACTCAGGTGCCCCTCCCCGTCCTGACTCACGCGGACCCACCGGCTGTCATATCGGAATCCTTTTAGAAAACTGTAAAACCACGCAGGGATATAACGGCAGCGACGTCGCATGAACGCTATCTCCTCTTCTGTGATCACTACATTCTCAAGAAGCTTGATCTGACGGCGCAGCTCCCCTGCAAAACCGGGAGGATATATAGTGTTGTTGCGGTCACTGAAACGATATTTTACCTGGGCACGTGGATAATTTTCAATGACGGCACAACACATCGTGAATTTATAGAGGTCATCATCGGTGAACCTGGTTATAATCTGTCGCATAAAATCCTTGTTTAGATAATAACTTAACAAATTGATAACGCAGCAGGCAAACTAATGGTTCCTGTCCATATTATGGATTCAATTTTGAATTCCTCCCTAAAAGACATGAACGAGGACAATCTCAACAATACATACCGAATTACGGATTGTCCCGGTTAAGAGGCCTGTAATTATTCCTGTAATTATTTCTGAGTACGGTTGTCTTTTTTAAGATAAACCATATCTCGCAATGTCACTCCTTCCTCTATGATCGGAGCAGGATAATTATCAGTAAAGAAGTCGGGGATGCTGTGGGAATAGGAATAACCGCAAGACTTATAGAACCGAAGAGTGGAAGGTGTTTCTCCTGTCCCCAGAATGATTATGTTATCGGGATGCTGACGCTCGACATGTTTAAGCATCCTGCCTCCATAGCCCTGACATCTGTATCCGGCAACGACGGCAAGATTCTTGATTTCGACAGTGTCAGGGTCAAGTCTGACGACTACGCAAACTGCCATTGGATCATCGTTAAGGAAACCGACATAAAGAATGCCGCTGTCAATGTATCGGTCAATCATTGATTCCGATTCGTCGCCTGTCAGAAGCAGAGGAAGATATTGTTTCCTGTTATTATTGACCTTGACAATTACGAAATTATCCTTGGGTTCCATAAAGTTACTACAAAAGGAGGTATCCGGAAAAGTGTATGAACCCCGGTTCGTATTTATTAACGGCAGTCCGACTCATTTTTGCCATTTGAACATGGCTTTGACACGTGTCATACCTGCAGTTCCCAGAATGAGAAGAGCTGTATACTGGAATGTTTTGGCAAGTCCGAAAAACACCGTCCATAACACACCTTTAACTGTTGCCGACATGGGAAGAAGCATCTGGGCAAACGAAACTATATAGCAGATCACACATAGCGCCGCCACTATTATGCCCGTACGGAACGACAGCTTGCCGAGCCATTGCCTTAATCGAATAAACATCTTTGACATGATATACTGCAAATATAGCGATTCTTTCTGACATATAAACGCTCTGACCCTGAAAATCGCCGGAAATCTATATGTAAGTCTACGTGTAAGTCTTCGCTTCATCATTTTTCATCGCTTCGCCATGCGCTTCGGAATGCCTCCGCAGTCTGTTCGTACCTTTATGTCAGGTTTATGTCAGAATCGCAACTATCGCGTATTATTACATGTCTTTCCATGCTCTACATCAGCACTTTTTTCAGTATTTCCTTTGCCTTGTCGCCGAAAAGCATTATCTTTGCGTGCAACAATTATGGGCAGAACATCATTATATAGTAATAATGGCTTCAAGAGACCCCCGTTTCTTGAGTGTCATGTGCCACACTCATAAACAGACAATCCAAAGGCACCCAATGAGAAATGACTGAAAAACAGAAAAATGCCCTTATAAGTATTTATATGGATGGGCGAGGATACATAAAGGATCTTCGCGATAAAATCGGAGACTCTCTCATCTCCGAATTCATCTCAGTCGGATTTATCATCTGTGGATATACTCGTTCAGATAAGACATGGCGTATCTCGGAGTTAGGTCGTGGCTACGTCAGGGAGCTTCAATTGATCAACGAATAATTTGGTAATCAACATTTGCAGAGGATGGGCAAGACTCCCGTCCGCTTTCGTGTCGGTCTTAACTCTGATCTTAAGGCTTATTGTAAACTTCCTAAAATCTATCGGACTATCCAAGATGGAAAAATGCTATGTGATCTTATGGATTCCAACAGTGAATCATCTCTCGATTGCATTCGATGCGCCCAAAACCTCTGGCAAACGACGAATGAATATCTCCGATATGCAGGAATCTCCTCTGAATATTGAGGTATCTGTGCAGGGCAAGGACATAGCCATTTCCGTACAGGATGAAAATGATTCCGATATTTTCAATCACTTCATCACTTTGAAGTATGAGGACTCCAGCCATAACGGCATGGTGAAGTATTCATACGTACCGAAGAGATTATCGGATAACGGATTCAGGTTCGATGATTCCACTTTCCCGGAAGCAGTCTATCACATAATAAAGGGATTTTATCATATCCATGAGTTCCACGAGGATGAGAATGATTCATCACTGTCTGCATTCATCTCGCCAAAGGATATAGACATACATGAGCCTAATAACGCCGCTCTGCAACATTATCTGAAGAAACATGAAAGCACCGTACTGAATCTTGTGAAGTGGGGAAAGAATCTCCTGCGAACAGTGATTGATATTGAGAAACAGAATCAGGATAAGACAAAACTGTCCATATACGAGACCTTCCTCTATTTCAACCTATCAGAGAATTAATCCATTCATTAGTATGACAATCAATCCCGACATCACGGTCAGTGTTGCTCGTCCTTATCGTATGATGAATTATCTATTGCAATACTGACAGTTTAAAGTTGTAGTTTGTGTGTTCTTTTTGAGGAATGAGCTTAGTTTGCAGAAATGGCTCCGCTGGGCGACCGTAACTGTCAAATTTAAGCTGTTTGTCCTCATCGAGATCCTGAAAGGCTCGAATCGATACCTCCTCACCGATTGACTCTGATAAATCAACTGGGATTGCGACCGTATCTTCTTCTACCCCGATTGCGACTTTGAGAAGTTCTTTATCTCCACAAGTCGCAGAAATATAGATAGTGCCTTCTATATAAGGCAACTCCCTCAAGATGATTGTATAAGCCAGAGTCTCGGCCTTCGCACTGACACATATCGCCATCAATGCGAAGATGAATAATAATCTTTTCATTTTTTTACGTTACTTATTGATTCATTATTTGAGAGTTGTTTAACTTGCGTTGGGATGCACTTCGCTTTTACCCTTGTTTTTACTTATATTGCATAGAAATGTATTGTTTCAGTGCATCAACATATTCTACAAAGGCATTGCGCCCTTTTTCGGTTATCCGGGCTGTTGTGCGTGTCTTCTTTCCAACAAATCCTTTTTTAACGGAGATATATCCGGCAGCAGAGAGTTTGTCGAGCTGCACACTTAGATTTCCGGCTGTCGATTCTGTTTTCTCTTTAAGATAGACGAAATCGGCTTCCTCTACATTCATGAGAATCGACATTACGCCCAATCTCAACTGAGAATGCAGTAATGGATTCAGTTCTCTCATGATTCTCGTTTTGCCTTTGAATTAAGTATGTGTCCAGGAACTATCATCATTGCGGCGAATGCGATGATGAAAAGAGGCATGAACCAAGTCGCCAAAAGTGTTATATGAGCCGAGATACAACACATAGTGAAAAGCCCGATTAAAAGTCCAACACTGCCTCCTGCAATGAGAGATTTTTCTTTGATTACTAATCCCTGCATGATTTCTGCCATAGGAACGATAATGAGAGCGAAAGAGAACATCATGCTCCACGAATCCTTCCCGCCGATAAATAGAAATCCAAAACATAAAATGGCAGAAGCGATAGCTGTAAACCCTACAACAGACCACATATTTGAAGTCAGTCGGTCAGTATAGCTCATTGCTCCTGTTTCCATGCGCTTTCTCTTAGCCATAATTGGAGAGGAGATGCCGCCTATTAGCCCGATGAGAAACCACAGCCAGTTTACGGCAGGATTATTGGTTGTCACAAGAAGCACCCATATAAGTGCCGTTACGGCAACGGTTAAGTATCCCCACATGAGGAGGATGTCCCCATAGCCTTTCTCGAGACGCTCTTTTGTGCGTGAAATCATCGAAGTTATGATTTCGATGCTCTCGGCTTCAGTAATTTTTCTTTCTTCCATAATCGAAGTTATATCAAGATTTATAAAGATTTATAAAACAGTTTGCATCATAAACTATACTTTGAAAAAGAAAGAGCAAACTCTTCCGTTATCGCTCTCTTCTTATATCAGTTGCAAAGTTAAAACAGTTTATAATATAAACCAAATTTTCGAATAATTATTTTGTCGGATTTTGCCGTGGTAAACGAAAAATAAAAGTTCTGAAAATCGCTGATTTCCAGAACTTTTATTCATTTTGCTTTCGCTGTGAGCGGTCCCACTTGTACTGTGATATTAGAGTAAAGCAGGTGATATTCAGTAGATTGGTTGATGAAATTTGTGAAATGGGCACATCCCGTACACCCATTCGCTTCATCATTCTTCATTGCCTTGCTATGCGCTCCGGAATGCCTACGCAATCCGGCTGTCTCCATCAAGATTTGCACCCTTCTTTCGACTATGCAAAATTAACGATTTTCTGCCTCGAATGCAATAGACACAATCTTAATTATCATCCCCTTGCCGATAAATGCCGATAAATATCTGAATATGCTCAATATACTGTT
>DERZ01000033.1:0-8624 GCA_002361155.1 Porphyromonadaceae bacterium UBA3327
ATTGATATTCTGCGGTTTGTCTTGTTTGGACTGATTTCAGCCCGATGTTACAAGTGGAGGTGGAGGGGTTCGAACCCTCGTCCAAAACGCGGACTCAGTGAGCTTTCTACATGCTTAGTCTGTGAGTTGGTTTTTGTGGATGGGCAGGATCACGACGGCCAAACCATCCCTTAGTCCTTTTATCTCGGACCCGCGCCAGGACTTCACGGATCCTATTTCCGAATTTCTTAGCACCATCTTGTCCAAACGTCTCGGAACGGGGCAATGGGATGATGTCTCGTTCCTCCCACTTTGAGAGGAATTAAGATAACCTTACTGTACTTCGGGTTACGCAGCGAGAGCGTAATTGTTATTTTCGCCAATTATAGTTCGATGCTCTTGCGATTATAGAGTTTGAACACCAAAACTCTGCATGCTTACTTACCGCTTCTACACGCTGTCAATACCAGTCACCCCCGATATTGTCGCGATTTCGCTTTATCCCTCTGGACTTGGCTTTGCGATAGGAGTGCAAAATTAAGTAATTTACGTTACTATTCAAAATAAGAGCGCCTTATTCCAACATTATTTAGTTAAAATTTATATTATTTAAGATTTGAGTGAATTTCATACGATCTGTCGACCCCTCGGACTATTGTTGCGGTAGTGGGTGAAGAATGCCATAGGACTCCAGGGCAGTTGCATCAAATCAAATTTGTGTAGCTCGTATCAATCAACTCCAATCAACTCCAAGAGATACTCCTTGTTGAATCAGTAAAAAGTATTAATTTTGCACATTTTACTAAGAGAGTGTTGAGCTTTAGAAAATTTGAATTTTACACGAATTTTATGTTGAAATGTTTTTTAAATTCTTTTTATCCACCCCAAGGGCCTTTCCAGGTGAATGAAATTTAAATTCAAGCACTCTCTAAAAAACTAGCAACAAAGTTTCGTTGCAAAGGATTTATAATGATAAAATGAAGATTGTTTACAATAGTGTCATTCCGTTCGGAGGGTTCCTGGCCATCAATCTCTTCGGAGTGCTGTTTGTCAGGGGGACGGTCCGTGATGTCACTCCCCGGCTGCTGAATCATGAGAGAATCCACACAGCCCAGATGAAGGAACTCGGATATATCCCGTTCTATATTCTCTATTTTCTGGAATGGCTTTTCCGTCTGATGCAGGGAGGTAATGCATATCGCAACATTTCATTTGAGCGTGAAGCCTACGGGAACGACATCAATCCCGGATATCTCTCCACCCGCCGCAAGTGGGCCATGTGGAGACATGCGTGATTTTTCTCTATGCTTTCATAAGGGAATACGTGGGCTGTTGCGGATTCGCATCACATGGCGGTTAGTGCGCAATAAAGGGGAGTGCAAGGCGTTTTTTTATTGATGAGAAATATCCGATTGGCATTATCTTTGGTTCTGACCGTTTCCGCATCGGTGTTCGCTTTCGGCGACAATGTCAAAATATCAGGCAAGGTCGTAGACAGTGAGGACAAACCGGTGGAATTCGCGACCGTGCGTGTGGCTAATTCGGCAATAGGCACCAATACCGACCTCAAAGGTATGTACACGCTTTCCGTGGCAGAGAAGGACACGATAGAGATGGTGTATAGTTGCATAGGCTTCAAGACCGTTACCCATAAGCTTGTCAGTCCGAAGGGAGACCTTACGCTCAATGTCAGACTGTATCCCCTGGGAGTGGACCTGAGGGAGCTTGAGGTAGTGGGTTTCCGCAACAATGTCAACGGCATGCAGACCTTCGACACTGAAGCGTTCAAACTGTCGCCCGATGTGTCGGGAGGAAGTGTGGAAGCCATGATCACCACAATGCCGGGAGTGAACTCCAACAATGAGATGAGTTCGCAGTATTCGGTGCGTGGAGGCTCGTTTGATGAAAACTCCGTATACATCAACGGAGTTGAGATCTATAGGCCACAACTTGTACGGAGTGGCCAGCAGGAAGGACTGTCGGTGATCAATCCTCACATGGTAGGCAATCTTAAGTTTTCGTCCGGGGGATTCCCGGCCCGTTATGCAGACAAAATGTCATCGGCTCTCGACATCACCTATCGCGAGCCGGAAGCGTTCGAGGGAGCCGTGGACCTGAGTCTTATGGGAGCGTCGCTTACAATCGGGCAGCATTCAGGCAAGTTCTCACAGTTGCACGGCGCTCGACTCAAAAAGAACAATTCATTGCTTTCGAGTCTTGATACGCGGGGAGAGTATGACCCGTTGTACTTCGACTATCAGACAAACATCGCATATAAACCCAACGACCGATGGAAGATAGATTTCCTCGGCAATATATCGCTCAACCACTACAACTTCAAGCCGGCGGACCGGGAAACTACGTTCGGCACATCTTCTGATGCCAAGAGTTTCCGAGTATACTTCGACGGCGAGGAGAAGGATAAGTTCGAGACCTATCTCGGAGCTCTCCAGGCTGTGTACCGACACAATAAGGCCACCAGTTTTGCGCTTGGCTTGTCCGCGTTTCTTTCCAATGAACTTGTAACGTACGATATTTCAGGCGAGTATTGGCTCAACCAGGCCGGTACTTCCGGCTCAGAAAATCAGGATGGAATAGGCGGTGAACTCGGCGTTGGAAAGTATATGGAGCATTCACGCAACAGGCTGAAGACATCCGTAATACAAGCCTCTTTCAAGGGAACCACCAAGTATCGCGCCAATAATTTCTCTTATGGCGTAGTCTACCAGCGCGAGAATTTCCGCGACCGCACCAAGGAGTGGGAGTGGCGCGATTCGGCCGGTTACTCTCTTCCCAACCTTGATGACGGCGTGCATCTTGTCTACAATCTAAGTTCCAGACAGGATGTGGCGATCAACAGGCTTTCCGCCTATATCGAAGATGCGCTCTATCTGAGCAGTTCCAAGGCGTATATGACACTCAATGCCGGTTTGAGATTTTCCTATAATGATTTCAACCGGGAGTTCCTGTGTTCGCCGCGTGTGAACTTATCCATCAATCCGATGGAGTATGGAAACTGGTATTATCGCATAGGTGCCGGACTTTACTATCAGAGTCCTTTCTACAAGGAATACCGAGAGACGGTCACAGATGAGTTCGGCAATGCATCGATACGCCTGAACCGGGATATAAAATCCCCAAGGAGTTTCCAGTTCATATTCGGTACAGACTTCACTTTCCGGGCGATGAACCGGCCTTTCAAGCTTACCGGCGAGATTTATTACAAGAATCTGGCCAATCTCATAAGCTATGAGTACGACAACCTGAAAATCAACTACTCAGGGCGGAACGATTCGAAAGGATACACGATGGGCCTCGACCTCAAACTATTCGGGCAGTTCGTGGAGGGCAGCGACTCATGGATCAGTTTTTCGCTGATGCACACTCAGCAGACGCTCGATGGCAAGAAAGTACCGCTTCCGAGCGACCAGCGTTATTCCATAAGCCTCTATTTCACAGACTATCTTCCGAAGTTCCCGCGCCTGAGATTCAGTCTCCGAGGAGTTCTTGCCGACGGACTGACCATGACAGCGCCGCATACGAGCCGTACCGTCTCTTACTTCCGTGCGCCGGCCTACAAGCGTTTGGACATAGGAGTCAGCTGGACATTTATCGGCTATCCAGGTGAAAAAAAGAGGGGAGGCTTCTGGGGTAAATTCAGAACCATAGTGCTTGGTCTTGACGCATTCAATCTGCTTGACATCACTAACGTCAGCAGCTACTACTGGGTAACCGACGTCAACAATATCCGCTATGCTGTCCCCAACTACCTTACCCGCCGCCAGTTCAATTTAAACCTCAGGCTCGAATTCTGAAGTCCGCTTACCCTATTGACTTGTACAATATCCTGCGCTAATTTTGCGCGGTTTGCAATGTCTGGCAGTAAGAGCGAGGTTTATTAACCTTATGGACATTTTGTACTTCAGCAGTGGATTCTGTTGCGCGATTTGCAGGGATAAGAAATAATTGCTAAATTTGTCTCTGATAATGTTCTTCCAACAAGGGGAGTAGTTTTTTACAATGATTGAGACAAGATTTATAGCCGAATGGGAGAGTTGTTCGCATGTGTTGCTGGCTCTTCCTGATGAGTCGACCGACTGGGATTATGTGCTGCCCGAAGCACAGGAGCAGTTCGTGAGGCTGATTCGCACTTTGACAGACAACGGGGAGCATTGTATCGTGCTTTGCCATGACCGTGCCGGGGCCGAGTCACTGTTATGCGACTGTAACAGTGATTTGCTGATGATTGTGGAAGCACCTTATAACGACACATGGACGCGTGACTACGGCCCGATAACCGTGATCAGAGGAGAACGGACGCGCAGTCTCGACTTCGGATTCAACGGCTGGGGACTTAAATTTGCAGCCGATAAAGATAATCTCGTCAACCTTTTTCTACATGACAATCTTGTTCTTGACCCTGAAAGATACCGAAATGTCAGGGATTTCATACTCGAAGGAGGTTCTGTCGAGACTGACGGACAAGGCACGTTGCTCACTACAAGCCGCTGTCTGCTGTCCCCGAACCGCAATGGCGGAAAGAGTAAGAAGGAGATAGGGGAGAGGCTCCGCGACGTTCTCGGAGTGGAGCATATTCTCTGGCTTGACCATGGTGCACTCGAGGGGGACGATACGGACTCACATATCGACACGCTGTGCAGAATGGCGCCGGATAATGTCATACTCTTCACCGGATGCCGAAATATGGATGACCCGCAGTTCGAGGAGTTGCTGAAAATGCGCGCCCAGCTGTCGCTTTTCAGAAACATGGAAGGGGAATCCTACAACCTGGTGGAACTACCGTTGCCGGATCCGATTTTCGATTCCGAGGGGAACCGGCTGCCAGCCACGTACGCGAATTATCTCGTGACGGAACGAAATCTGTTCATGCCGGTTTATAATCAGCCTGCCAACGACCTTCTTGCCTGCCAGACAGTCAGGATAGCGTTCCCGAATCATAACATCATTCCGGTAGACTGCCGGACTCTGCTTCTTCAGCACGGTTCGCTTCATTGTTCCACGATGCAAATACCATAAAAGATGAAACAAATAAAAACAGGAATTGTCCAGCATGCGTTCAGCGAGGATGTCGACACCAACCGTGCCCGCAATATCACCGGCATAGAGAATCTGGCCGCAGAAGGTGCACAGCTTGTGGTATTGTCCGAACTTCACGACTCTCTTTACTTCTGTCAGACAGAGGATGTCGACAACTTCAGATATGCCGATGAGATTCCAAGTGAGTTTACTGAAATATATTCGGCGGCCGCCCGCGACAATAATGTGGTCGTGGTTGCGAGCATGTTTGAACGTCGGGCGCCGGGACTTTACCACAACACCGCTCTTGTGTTTGATCGCGACGGAAGCATCGCAGGTAGGTATCGAAAGATGCATATCCCCGATGACCCCGGCTTTTACGAGAAATTCTACTTTACACCCGGCGATCTCGGATTTGAGCCGATTGATACATCAGTCGGTCGTCTCGGTGTACTCGTATGCTGGGACCAATGGTATCCCGAGGCCGCCAGGCTTATGTCGATGCGAGGTGCGGAGATGCTCATCTATCCTACTGCTATCGGGTGGAACCCCGACGATACTGCCGACGAGAAAGAGCGACAGCGCGAAGCATGGATCACGGTGCAGCGTTCCCATGCCGTGGCGAACGGCATACCGGTGGTCAGCGTGAACCGAAACGGCTTTGAGGAAGATCCGTCGGGACAGACGTCGGGCATCGATTTCTGGGGATCGAGTTTTGTGGCCGGACCCCAGGGTGAGGTTTTGTTCATGGCTCCTGACAACGCAAGTTGCGAGCATGTGGTCGACATTGACCTTGGTCGGTCGGAGAATGTACGCCAGTGGTGGCCTTTTTTCCGCGATCGCAGAATCGACTATTACGCACCGCTTGCGAACAGGTTTCTCGACAAAAAATGAAAAATATAAAATATTTTAACAAAATAGTGTCATATTAAAAATTTTTTAATATATTTGCAGTGTCATTGGTGACGAATAGGGGTGTAAGTCCCCACCAGTCCCGCTACGGTAAGAGGCCGACCGTTGCCGATAGACTCTTTTAAATATATCTTACAGTTTTCCACGAGGATGAGAAAGCATTTGAATGGAAGTGTGTCTACCGTGTCGACACACGTACGCGATGAGGAAGCGAGAGCGATGTTCCGAGTCGCCAGGCATTCAGAGCCTACAATTTTTCCCGATTCACTATTCAAAAATCGTATCAGTAGCCATAGGGATCCCGATGTATCGGAACGATTCCTTTCCCGGCTATTAATTCACGGCAGTGCCTCGGAATTGGCAATGAAGAGAGAGCGGCGTCAGAAGTCCGCTCCGGCCTGTGCGGCGGTTTCGGCTAATACTACGAAACGATACACGATATCTACTTCAAGTACAAGTAGTTTTCTTAAGGTCTCTCGCCTCTACAATTTTACCGAAACCTTAATCAAGTTGACAATTCCGAGGGCTGTCTTTTTTTCGCTGGCAGTTATGGTTTCCGTTTTTTCTCTGACAGTGGTTGCATCATGCGGACGCAAAGGCAGTACTCAGACAGCCGGAGGAAAAGATCTTGAAATGAGGTATGCCCGCAACATAACCATCACGGAACTTGACAGCCTCACCCTCGTGACACTGCGCGATCCGTGGGACACCATCAGAAATCTTGTCACCTACGCGTTGGTCGACAAGACCTTGCCGGGCAATGTGCAGGTCCCTCGGGGGGCCGTGGAAATTCGTGTGCCGCTTGCAAATTCCATAGTCTATTCCGCAGTGCACTCCTCTTTGATAGAGGAACTTGGAGCTTCGGCGGCTATCAGTGGCGTGTGTGACGCCGAATATGTCTATTCGCCGCGGATGCTTGCCGCGCTCAAAAGCGGCAGAATTATTGATTGCGGATCGAATTTCCAGCCTAATGTGGAGAAGATAATCGGGCTTAAACCTGATGCCATACTCCTTTCTCCGTACGAAAACAGCGGTGACCACGGCAAGGTATCGCAATTCGGAATCCCTATTGTAGAGACCGCCGACTATATGGAGCGGACGCCCTTGGCACGCGCCGAATGGATGAGGTTTTACGGGCGTCTTTACGGCAAAGGTGCGCTGGCCGATTCCATTTTCGATATTACCGAGCAAAGATATCTCGAAATAAAGGAAAAGGCGGCGAAGAGCGTAGGCCGGCCCAAGGTTCTGTTCGACAGAATCTACAGCGGTGTATGGAATGTGCCGACATCCGGATCGGTGACCGGAGCATTTATTGAAGATGCCGGCGGGGCCAATCCATTTTTCGCACACTCCGAAGCCGGAAGCGCGAGAATGTCACCCGAAGAGGTGCTGTTGAAGGGTGGAGACGTCGACGTTTGGTTTATCAGGTATTCGGAGACCGGTCGGCTCACGCTCGACGACATCGCGCGGGACAATGCGCTTTATACCAAATTCAAGGCATATCGTGACGGAAATGTATATGGCAGTGACACACGCACATCGCGCGTGTTCGAGGATGCATCGTTTCATCCGCAGAGCGTTCTCGCCGACATGGTGTCGATTCTGCATCCGGAGATACTGCCGGAGAGTGCCGTGAACAGATATTATGAAAAGTTACCCTCGAAATGACATGGCTCAGGTTTCTGCTGCTCGGACTGCTGACAGCAGTTCTTTTTATCCTTAATATTTTTTTTGGAGCGGTGCACATCGATGCATCTGTAGTTCTTGACATCCTTACGGGATATGGAATAGATGATGATCCGTTGAATTTCATAATCCTCGAAAGCCGGTTGCCTCAGGCAATCACCGCTCTGCTGGCAGGGGCAGCACTTGGAGTGAGCGGTCTGTTGCTCCAGACTGCGTTCCGAAATCCGCTGGCCGGTCCCTCGGTACTCGGAATCAGTTCGGGAGCGAGTCTCGGTGTCGCGTTGGTAATACTGTTTATGGGAGGGCAGATAGCCATAGCCGGCTATGAGATAGCCGGCAACGCCGCCATTATCGCTGCTGCGCTGGCCGGAAGTCTGGCAATAATGGCTCTCCTTATGTTTTTCTCCATGAGGTTGCGTAGCGAATTGATGCTGCTTGTGGTAGGAATGATGACTGGCTATCTTACGTCTTCGGTTGTGACACTTCTCTCGTCACTCTCCACCGCACAGGGTGTGCATGGATATGTGATGTGGGGAATGGGTACATTCGGGGCGGTTTCCTCAGCACGTATCCCGGTCTTCACGCTCCTTGTAGCTGTCGGGCTTATATTATCCCTGTTGCTGGCCAAACCGCTTAATCTCCTTCTTTTGGGCGACAACTATGCACGCAACTTGGGTGTGCGTGTACATCGTGTGCGCAACCTCCTGCTTCTTGTGACGGGAGTGCTTACGGCAATCGTCACCGCCTATTGCGGGCCGGTGGCATTCATAGGCCTCGCAATGCCTCATGTGGCGAGGATGATCATGCGCACAGACAACCATTGGATTCTTATTCCGGCAACTATGCTGTCCGGCGCTGCAGTGGCACTCGGTTGCAACGTGCTCAGCGTCCTGCCGGACTCCACAGTGATACCGGTCAACGCCCTTACTCCTGTAGTGGGCGTGCCGGTAATCCTATACGTGATTTTTCGCCGCAAGTAAGAATTGTGCGAAAACATTATTTCGGGAAGG